>NZ_CDWTMO010000031.1:0-29691 GCF_977946435.1 Frankia sp. CgKIO3
TGCGGAAAACAAGCCCAGACAGGACGGGTCTGCTGCTCGATGTACTGGCGGACGGCGGTCAGCGGCGCCCCGCCGACCGATCCGGCGAAGTAGGAGCCGGACCACAGCCGGTTCGCGCGCCAGTAGTGGCGGGCCAGTTCAGGGAACTCCTGGCGCATCCGCCGGGACGACACTCCCTTGAGGCTGTTGACCAGCCGGGATAGTGCGACCTTCGGCGGGTAGTTGACGAGCAGGTGGACGTGTTCGCCTTCGCCGTTGAACTCGGCAAGGTCCGTTTCGAAGTCGGCGCACACCGCCCGCATGATCTTTTCCAGTCGGGTCAGGTGCCCGTCCTCGAAGACGCGGTGCCGGTATTTGGTCACGAAAACCAAGTGGGCGTGCAGCGCGAAAACGCAGTGCCTGCCGGTACGGATGTCGAGATCGCTGCCCATAGGCCAATGGTAGGCTTGATCTGCGCAGCTTCGGTACAACTTCCGCCTCGACCCGTCGCCGGGTCAGAGGGCGGCGCTGTCCCGGACATTCGGCTGCGCCCGGGTCGTGTTCAACGACGGGCTGCGGCTGCGGCAGGAAGCACACACCGCCGGGTTGCCGTACGTGTCGGATGGGGAACTGTCGAAGCGAGTCATCACCGAGGCGAAGAAGACCCCGCGACGGGCGTGGCTCGCCGACGTGTCGGCGGTGGTGCTGCACCAGGCGGAAGAAGGCTGTCGTCAAGGTGGCATGGGTGCACGCCCACGTTGCCGACGCCCGACGGGACTGGCAGCACAAGCTCTCCACGACGATCATCCGCGAGAATCAAGCGGTGTACGTCGAGGACCTGTGCGTGGCCGGTCTTGGCCGGACCCGGCTGGCCCGGTCGGTGTACGACGCCGGCTGGTCCCAGTTCATCGCGATGCTGGAGTACAAGGCCGCGCTGCAGGGCCGGGTATTCGCGAAGGTCGACCGGTTCTTCCCGTCGTCGCAGGTCTGTTCGGCGTGTGGGGTGAAGGACGGGCCGAAACCACTGGCGGTCCGGTCGTGGGCGTGCCCGGCCTGCGAGGTCGTCCACGACCGGGACGTGAATGCGGCACGGAACATCAGGGCCGAAGGGCGCAGGGTTGCCGCCGGGCAGGCGGAGACCGTAAACGCCCGTGGAGCGCGGGTAAGACCGGCCTCCGTGCCGGCACCGCGCGGCGAAGCGGGCACCCATCCGAAGCCCACGCCCACAGCGGCGTAGCAGGCGGGAACCTCCGCCCTTCAAGGCGGAGAGGATGTCAATCCGGGTCGATCTCGCAATGCCGCCGGAGCCGGAGGATGAGCAGCAGAATCACGAGCAGAACCGCCAGCCCGGCGGCGGACCCCGCTGCCCGCGGGTTGTCGGCGGCCTTCTGCCGGCCAGCTGTGAGGGCGCTGCCTGCGGTGTCGCGCACCTGGCCGGCCTTCGCCGCCACCTGCGGGTGCGCCTCGATCTGCTTGTGCACAGTCTGCGTGGCCGTACCCGCGGCGCTGCCGGCCGTCGCGCGGGCCTTCTGCGCGGTCACGGCGAGCTGCGGGTGGGCGTCGAACTGCCGGCGTACGGTGGCCTTCGCCTGATCCGCCGTGTCCCGGGCCTTTTCGGCCGCGATCTCCGTCGTCGCCGCGACCTTCGGGCGGACCGCCTCGGTCGCCGTGGTCACCCGGCGTTTGATGTCCTGTGCGGTGCGACCGGCGACCTTCTGCGGGCTGACCCGGTCGGAGAGCTGGTCGAGGTCGCTGCCGAGCCGCGCCCGGGTCGCCTCGATGTCGGACCGGATCTCATCCGGACTCGTGCTTGTCACTGCGAACCTGACCTTTCTGATGCTTCTGCCGGTGGTTCCGCGGAAACACGGAGCGGTGGGCGGCACGGGGAGTGGCGACACGGGGTAGTGGGCGGGTGAACGAACCCGCGGTGGTGGGGGAGGGACTACCCGCGGCGGCCCTGCGCCCACTGGACGTCCTCGCGCAGCGTCTCCACGGTCTGCGCCGGAGTGGGGTGGACCGCGCGCACGGTGGAACGACCCCTCAGGGCCAGCACGGCCGCGACGGCACCGAGGACGACGGTGATGATGAGGGCGGCCCAGCCCAGCGCCATCACCTCACCCAGGCCGAACATAACGGCCAACAGGGCGAAGAGCAGGGCGAAGTAACCGGCGCCGCCCGCTGCGGCGAACATGCGGGCGCCCTTGCCGGCCTTCTTCATCTCCTCGCGCATCTCGGCCTTGGCGAGGGCGACCTCCTGGCGGAACAGCGTGGAGATATCCGAGACGACGTCGGACACCAGTTCCCCGGTCGATTCGCGGTCCCCGGTCGTGCTCCCGGCGGCCGGCGGGGCCGGCGCGGTCCGGAGAGCCTGGGTGGCATCCGATGAGGTCCGCACCCGTGCACCATCCACGTACGGGGCGCTATCGTCCGGGTAGGGAATACCGGTCGTTCCCGACTGCCGCCGGTGTGCACTCCTCATGGGTTCTCCTCGCGGCTTCTCCTAGCGGGCGTCCGCGTAGCCGCACCCGCAGAACAACGTACGATCTGCGGATTCCCTCGGATCGGCGGCTTAACCCCGGCAGTCGCGCCACCTGGGACGAATTACCGTTTTGTCCGTTTTCCGCCGGACTCTCGCGCCCGCGACCGGCGCACCCGGTCGTCAGTCCACCCGTTCCTGCGGGGAGGAGCGCTCCCAGTCGGCGAGGATCGTCCGGATCCCGGTAACCAGCAGCAACGGCTGATCGAGCATGACGTGATGGCCGGCGAGCGGGATCTCGATCACCGGTGCCACCCGCCCGAGGAGATTATACATCTGGACGCCGATGTCGGGGGTGAGCAGGCCCTTCTCGGCCCGGAAGAGTGCGACCCGGCAGCGCACCTTGCGTAGTACCTCGGGCGACGGGGTCCGGTTGCCGAACACCTTCGGGTCGAACTTCCACGTCCAGCCGCCCTGGACCGACCCGATCGAACCCCGGGCGACGTGATCGATGATGAACGGCAGCACGTAGGGCTGCTCCGGCACCGCCCGGAACCGGGCCAGCGCGTCGGTCGCCGTCGGATACACCCGCAGCGGGCCGAACGCCGTCCGGTCCCGGGCCGCCCGTTCCTCCGGGGTGAACTCCTGCACGGGGGAGTCGACGACGACGATGCCGGCGACCCGGTCCGGGTACTCCGCGGCGGTAGTGATCGTTACCCAGCCGCCCATGCTGTGCCCGATGATGATCGGGGGCGAGGTGACCTCGGCGTGGTCGATGACACCGATCACTTCGGCCGCCCAGGTACTGAGCGAGTAGTCCTCGCGCCGGTCGCTGTCACCGTGGCCGGACAGGTCCAGCGCGATGACGCGGTACTCCCGCGGGATCATCGGCGCGATGTGGTCCCACCAGCCCGCGTGGGCGGCACCACCGTGGACCAGCACGATCGCCGGCCGACTGCCTCTGCCCCAGCAGCGGTAACTGATAGTCGCGCCCGCCACCTCGGTCTCGTGCCGCTCCGGTCGGTGGTCAAGGGCGGCCTCGAACCAGGCCGGTGCTTCATCATCCATCCCAGGTCTCTGCCGTTCGGTTCGTCGGGCGGGTGGCTCCATCGTCGCCGGCCGGCGACGTGTCCCACCCCTGATACAACACCGCCAGGCCTGCGTTCAGGCCGTTCGTGGCCGTGTTGTCGGATTGGCGATGAGACGACCACCGCGGGGCGGCGATCATGTAATGCTGGACCGGCCTGCGTAGATGCGCTGGCGGTCGACCTGCCTCGGCCGATGCGCAGGACGCCCGACGACGCCGGGTGCGAACGGCGCGTGTGCACTCGGTCCGGCGAGGTGACCGGGTCGGTACCGGAGCCCGGACCCCGGCGGCCCCGTGCGGCGTCACACCCGTTCCCGGGAATGCACGTCGTGCACCACGGGCGTCCCACCGCCGCGGATATTCCCGTGACCGCCGCCACTCCCTTCGCTGCACGGGGTGCAGCGAAGCATTCTGATGTTTCCCATGTGCAACAGAACCGGTAATCTAGCCCGAAATTTCGACCTTTCGGGGGACTGCCGGCCGGCCCGGGCGAGCTGCTCGCACCGTTGCACGTTGCTTTCAAGAGAAAAATGTTACTTTTATATTGATGTGGTATAATTTCGGCCCGGAGTTTCGGGTCCGGGCCCGACCTCTCCGGTCCGCCGCCTCCGCGCAGGCCGCGTGGTCGTGCCACGCTTGATCACCATCGGGCCGGCGCGGGGCAGCCGTCCCACTGGCTGCTCTACGACACACGCCGGTGCGAGATCAGTTTCCAGGAGGCGGCATCGTGACCATTCTCGCCCCATGAAGCACATTTCGGTGCAGTTTGGCAAGAGTCGAGGGTGCGGAAACCGTTAGGGACCTTGGTCCCGTCGCGTCCGACAGATGGGGGTCGTACACTTTCACCAAGTCCCGACGAGGCCGTCTACCTGCGTTCCCCCCGTACGTCGGGTGAGACGGCTTCGTCGGGACTACTTGTATCCGGTTGTATCCAGACCGTTCTCGAGCGAACGGCCCTGGTTCGATTGTAGATGATCTTTTTCTGGTCGCTCATTCCGGCTGGGTGATTTCTCGACGGCCGATCAGCCCCGGCTGGCCGCGTCCTCCATCCGGTTCATCCGTCTTCAACTGATCGTCGTCCGCGTGCCCACAGGCGTGGTTCGCATGGCGATCAGTATCTGCCGCAGTGCCTGCTCGTTCCCGCCCTGCGTCCTCGGTCGATGTCCTCGGTCGAGGTCGCGGTTCATTGACAGGAACGAAGGGTGGGGTGACATCCGCCGCCTCCGCGGCTACCCGAGTGAGTGTTACTTGGAGTAATGGAGTGTCGCGTTGGGTATCGGAGACGCGACGATGCAGGCCTCCCGGCCTTGGCCGTGCCCGGGAAGCGGCTGGCCGGGACCAGTGCCGTAACGACGGTGCCGTAACGACGAGGTCCGGGCGGCCGCGGTACTGGAGGAGCAGGTCTGGGTCGCCGTGGGCGGACCCGTCGCCGTCGCGGCGAGTGGCGTCGCCATCAATCACCATGTGTCGCGAGTTGGCGGTGATTAGCGACAGACATCTCTCCTTCATCACAGGAATATCGCCTTGCTGACATATTTGGCTACTTTCGGACAGATATGGGATGTTTTGTGGGGAGTAGCCGTGGGCTGCAGACATGCCGGCGATCGGGATCGATAGCCTGTTTTGGGCATGTACCGACAAAGCCGATGGTTGCCTCCGTACGGGTCGGAGGGAGCGCGGTGGGTCGCTGGCGGGAGGCCGGCGGAATCCGGAGTCGGTGATGCCGCGAAGGCCGCGGCTTGTCCCGGCCGGGTCCTTCGTCGCGGCGCAGCCGCTATGGATTCGGAATGAAATAACTTGTTCACTTCGGGGTCCTCGCGAGCCCGTGACCTGCGAAGACGCATATTGGCTTGCATTAATTAATTCATTACGAATTCTATGGGGGCCGGCCGGCTCGCTCGCACGGGAATGACTCGGAAGGTAGGGGTGAACAAGGTGCATGTCCCCGCGGCGCGCATCGTCTTCTCACCGGAGGATCGCGCGGAGATCGCATCGGCCGCGACCGAGATCCTGGCCACCGGTGCGCTGACCTTGGGTGTCCATACCGCTGAATTCGAGGCGGCATTCGCCGCGGCTCACGAGGCCCCGTTCGCGGTCGCCGTGAGCAGTGGAACGGCCGCATTGGAGATCATCCTTCGTAGTCACGGTGTCGAAGGCGCGGATGTCGTCGTGCCAACGAACACGTTTGCGGCGACCGCTTTCGCGGTGTTGCGGGCCGGTGCCATGCCGGTTTTCGCGGATGTGAGTTCGGACACCTTTGCCCTGACCGTCCGCAGTGTCGAGGCCGCGGTGACGCCGCGGACCCGCGCCGTTGTCCTGGTCCACATCGGTGGGCTGATCCCGCCGGACGTGGCCGAGTTGCGGGCCTTCTGTGACGATCGAGGCATCGCGCTGGTCGAGGACGCGGCACATGCCCACGGCAGCCGCCACGGTGACGGCCACGCCGGGTCGTTCGGGATCGCGGGAGCGTTCTCGTTCTATCCAACCAAGGTCATCACGAGCGGTGAGGGCGGAATGATCCTCACGTCCGATCCCGCCATTCACGAAGCCGCTCGGATCTATCGTGACCAGGGCAAAGCCGGTTTTCTCGGGAACGTTCACATCAAGCAGGGGTACGCCTGGCGGCTCAGCGAGATGCAGGCGGTCACCGGCCGGGTGCATCTGCGGCATCTCGCCGATTTCCTGGCGACCCGCGCCACCGTAGCCGCGCGGTACGACGCCGCGCTGGATACCCTGGGCACCGTTACCCGCCTGCAGATGCCGCCGGCTGGTCTCTGCAACTACTACAAGTACATTGTCTTGCCCCGCCCCGGGATCGATCGCGGCCGGCTGAAGAAGGAGCTGAAGGAACGCCACGGCGTCTCCCTGAGCGGTGAGGTCTACGAGTCGCCGCTGCACCGGCAGCCGGTCTTCAGTCACTACGCGGTCCGGTCCCTTCCGGTTGCCGAGGACATCTGCGCCCGGCACGTGTGCCTGCCCATCCATTCGGACATGACCGAGGTGGAGGCCGACCACGTGGTCGCGTCCTTCGCCGCCGCGCTGCAGAGCCTGAGCCTGGACGGATGACGATGAAGATTGCGGTAACCGGAGGGTCGGGTTTCATCGGCAGCCATGTGGTCGACCGTCTGCTCGACGCCGGTCACGACGTTCTCTCGCTGGACGTCGAACACCGGCCGGTCGACCCCCGGGCCAGTTACCAGCAGCTCGACGTGCTTGATCTGCCGGCGGTCACCGCCGCGCTGAGGGGCGTCGAGGCCGTCTTCCACATCGCGGGGATGTCCAATGTGGACTTCGCGTTCGCCGACCCGGTGCGCACCGTGCGGCTCAACGTCGAGGGCACCGGGAACATCTGCGAGGCGGCGCGGCAGGCCGGGGTTCGGCGGGTGCTGTTCGCCAGCACCGTCTGGGTGTACGGGGCGGTCGGTGACCGGGCCGGCTCGGCGCCGCTGACGGAGGACGCCGAGATCACGCTGGGCCGCGCCGGGCACGTCTACACCTCGACGAAACTGGCCGCCGAACTGCTGCTGCACAGCTATCAGCAGACCTACGGGCTGCCGTTCACCATCCTGCGTTACGGCATCCCCTACGGCCCCGGAATGCGTGACGAGCTGGTGCTGGCCCGCTTCGTCCGCAAGGCTCTGAACGGCGAGTCGCTGACGGTGGCCGGCGACGGCCTGCAGTTCCGCAACTACGTGTTTGTCCGGGACCTGGCCGAGGCGCACGTGCTGGCTCTGACCCCCGACGCGGCCAACACCACGCTCGCCCTCGAGGGCAGCGAGTCGGTCAGTGTGCTGGAGATGGCACGGGCCGTCCGGGAGCATTTCCCCGGCACCGCCATCGAACACATGCCTGCGCGCCCCGGGGACTTCCGCGGCCGGGAGATCTCCGCGCAGCGGGCCGCGGAGGTGCTCGGCTGGCGACCGACCACACCCTTCTCGGAGGGTGTCCGGCAGTACATCGAGTGGTATCTGGCAAATCGACGGCCTCCGGCTCAGGCGCTCCCGCCTGTCGGCGACCTCGACGTCTCCGCGGTCTCCTCGGAGTGACCATGGCGCAGATCGGCGGTAGCACGGTGAATGGACCATCCAAAGATGATGTTGAGGTGGGAGTCGGCGGCCCGCCAGCCGTCGGCGAACCGGGGGTCACGGAACCTGTCCTGCCGGGGCCGGCCGCAGCGGGGGGACCGGTCGCCGCCGCACTCCCCGCCGATCCGCGCACGCACGGCGTCGACGCCCGGCCCGCCGGGACGCCGACGCGGCGGGGCTCCGCGCTGCTGCTGTCGGGCTCGCTCGGGATGGGCCACGACGTGATGGCGCAGGCGTGCGGCGCGTCGCTCACCCGGCGCGGGTTCACCACCCGGACCGCCGACAGCCTGCGCATGCTCGGTGGGCGTAACGGCTCCCGGGGGGAGAAGGTCTTCCGTGGCATGATCGCCGTTCCGGGCCTGTATGACGCCGTGCACTTCTCCCAGATGAGAACCGGTGGCCGGCTCGCCCAGGCCATCGAGAGGACGTCGAGCCGGTTCGTCGTCCCGGCATTGCGCGAGGAACTGGCCGCTCAGCCGACCGATCTCGTGATTTCGATCTTCGCTACCGGAGCCGCGGCGACCAGCCGGGTCAAGGCCGAGTTCCCCGGCCTGGTGACGGCGGTGTTCTCCACCGATTGCTGCGTGCACCGGCTGTGGGTACACGACAACACCGACCTCTACTTGGTCACCTCGCAGACCGCCGCCCGGTACGTGCGGCGGTTCTCGCCGAACGCGCTGATCTCGGTGGTCCCGACCCCGGTCCGGGAACCCTTCTACGACCCGCCGACTCAGGAGGAGGCGCGGGCCGCGCTCGGTATCCCCGCGAACGCTCCCTGCGTGCTGCTGATGTCCGGCTCCTGGGGGCTGGGACCGTTGGTGGAGGGTGCCGCGGCCATGGCCGCGGCGGGCATCTACGTGCTTGCGGTGGCCGGCCGCAACCAGCGGTTGGCCGCGCGGTTGACGGCTCTGTCGGAACGGCAGCACAAGGTCATCCCGTTCGGCTTTACCGATCGCGTCCCGGCGCTGATGGCGGCGAGCGACCTGGTCGTCACGTCGTCCGGGGACACCTGCAGCGAGGCTCGGGTGATCGGACGGGACCTGCTGCTCATCGACGTGGTGCCGGGGCATGGCCGGGATAACCTTCAGAAGGAACTCGAGCGAGGTCGTGCCGAGGTGACGAACACCGACCCGGTGTCGTTGACCAGATCCGCGCTCGCGTGCCTTGACCGGGTCAAGCCACCGTCGGACCGGGTGGCGATCGGCCCGCACGCGTGGGAGCAGGCATTCGGGGCGGCTCTGGCGCAGATCGGTTTCGGCGCGGACTGGTGAGGCAAACCCACGGTTCGGGACGGATCCTGAGGGCCATGATGTTGGACGGGACATGAGCAGAGCCCTGGTGATCGGTCTGCCGACCGCGGTCGTCTCGGCGGCTCTCTACGGGATCGCGCCGCTCGTCCAGGCCCGTGCTGCCCGCCGGGAGGAGGAGAGCTCGGGGCTGGGGCTTGCGCTGCTGGCCCGCCTGGTGCTGCGCCCCCTGTGGCTGATCGGCCTTGCCGTGGAGGCGGGCTCGTTCCTGCTGGAGGTGTATGCCCTGTCCGTGGCCCCGGTGGCGATGGTCGCCCCGGTGATGGCTCTCGACATGATCGTCTTCACTCTGCTGGCGCAGCGGGTGCTCGGCGAGAACATCAGCCTGACCGGCTGGCTGGGCGTGGTCGCGATGGTCGGCGGTATCGGCCTGCTCGCCTTCGCCTTCACGCACCGAGCGGAGGTTGGCAGCTCGGCCAGCACCGATGTCCTGCTGGCCTTCCTCGTCCTCGGTCTGATCTTTGCGCTGCTCTGCGCGTCCCTCGCCAACCTGGCCGTGGTGCGGGACATGGTCGCGGGCGCCGCGTTCGGATTCGGGGCCGCGGCCGGGGTCAGCTACGCCATCGCCACGCTGGCGACCCGCCAGATCGGCCTGGCGGTGAACGAACGACGGGAGGGGCAGTCCACGCTGGTGGACCTGCTCACTACCCCGACGCCCTACGTCCTCGTGCTGTTCTCCGTGCTGGCGCTCGGTCTTCAGCAGCGTGGCCTGCAGGGGCGCGCCGCCGTCATCGCCTTCCCGGTGACCAGCGGGGTCTCCGCCTTCCTGCCGGTGACCCTGGGCCTGACGCTGTTCAACGAGCCGGCGCCCGACGGTGTCCGCCGCGTGGCGTTCATCGTCGCGATGGTGCTGGTCGCGGCCGGAATCGCCGCTCTCGGCCGCGATCGGATGGCGGCAGACCGGTCCGTGGACGAACTTGAGAGCGTGCTACGGCCCACCCCCGACGACCGCCGATTGGAGGACGGCGTCGTCCCCCTGGACGGCCGGCCGGAGGTGGTCGAGCCGTCGGATGCGGAGCCGGGGCAGTCGGCGAGGGCCCGGGACGAAGCAGCTTCTAGCGCTCGTACTGGCACGGTTGTTTACCGTAGCGGCATGTCGAAGAACTTATAGTGATGCGCCGTGTGCTTTCGGTGAGATAGTCGTCGTGGCCGGCCGCTCGGGTTCACCCCCCGATCGCCCGGGCGCCCGGCCGTCTCCCGCTTGCCCGCCTTGCACGTTCCCCGCATCGCGCATCCGGTCGAGGTTTCCTCCGGTCGGGTCGTCGAGACGCCGCCAGCCGCATCTCGACGACCCGACTGGCTCGTCAGACCCCGAACCGCTGGAGGGCCTTGCGCACCCGCAGGTTCGCCTGCGCGAAGGAGATCTTTCCGTCCACGTAGGCCGACAGCGCCGCGCGGCGGACACGCTCGACGCGCTGATCTTCAATCGGAGTGTTGAGTAGGTTGGTCGTGGCGGTGGCCACGGCAATCACCTCCCAGTGGCAGGGAAACAGGGCACTGCAACTCGCGGGTGACCTCGGACGGCACACCGGACCGGAAGGCGGGGAACGAGGCGACGATGCCTCGGCCGATCCTTTCGACGTGAGGTCGATCCGAGATCGGAGATGAGCAGATGGATCTGGAGAGCGGGCGGACGCTGCGCTGCGCCGCCTCGCTAGGAGGGCGAGGGGATGGCGGCTCCGCGCTCCGCCCGCCCCGGCTGACCGAGGACCCGGGCAGGTGCGTTATGGCGCCGCACGCGGGTAGCCGTATTGCCACATATGGTCACAGCGACTGCCCTCCTCCGCGTTGGGCGGGCGCTCGACGCCCGCGTGGCCCGTCCCGGTCGGGTGGAGGTGACCAGACGCCGACCCGCCGGGCTGTGACGAGACCGCAGGTGCCTTGTCACCCGATCGCCTCGCGGCGAGTGACGCACTGCCGTATCCACATCACGTTACAGCCATGTAACGACCGTGACGGGACGAACGCCCGGACAACGAAGCCCGACCGAACATCTATAAGAGTGCGCGACCGGGAGGCATTGCGCAAGAGCCAACCGGCTCGTGGCGAGGCTTCCTGAACAGGCATCTCGGCCCCTCGGCCGGTGGAACGATGCCGTTGATCGAATCGTCTCCGCCTGGCGGGTCCGGCCCGGCGCCGGTCCTGGTCCCAGTCTGAAACACCAGGGCGGTGCATCCTGGCCCGGGCATCCCGGACCGGGCATCCCGGACCGGGTAGGGGTTGACCGAGGATCATCCGGTCACCGGCGTGATCGGCGGGGTTACGGCTACCGGAGCGATATGCATCGAACCGTGGAGGAGAGTCGAAAGCGGCGGGCCCGGTCCCGGTCGCGACGTACCGGAGCGACCGGGACCGGGCCGAGGCCGACCAGCGGCGATCTCGTTCTTTTCCGATGGGATTTTTCGGTGGGGGCGGGACATCCCGCCCCCATTCCCCCGGATCAGGGCCGGACGGTGGTTCAGCCCGGGATGATCCGACTCCGGTCGAACTCGCCGTCCCGCGCGCCGGCCAGGAACGCGTCCCACTCGGCCGCCGAGAAGGCGAGCACCGGCCCGGTCGGGTTCTTCGAGTCGCGGACGGCGACGCCCCCGCCGAGCGCCGCGACCTCCACACACATACCGCCCGCGCCGTTGCTGTAGCTGCTCTTGCGCCAAGCCGCCCCGATGACATTGTCGATGATCGGATTCATATATCTGGTCATTTCATTTCCTCTGCGACCGAGAGTATCATCTGGATGGACTCCTCCGGCCGCAGGGCTGCCGCCAGAAGATGATCCAGCTTCACTCTATAGCGCCTGATTTCGGAGGGGCGCTCAATATAGAGGCTTCCGGCCGCTTCCTCTATATAGACCACTTCGTTGTCTCCCGATTCGGGGAATCCGAGTATCGAGAATGTGCTTCCCAGGCTGGCATGCGCGCCCACGGAGAAGGGAAGCACCTGGATTGTCACGTTCGGCAGTTCGGACTGTTTGGCGAGGAACTCGAGTTGGCTTCGCATGATGGCTCTGCCGCCGATTGTCCGGCGTAGGACCGCCTCGTCCAGAATCACCCAGAGGCGAGGATGATCTGCGGCGGTGAGCCGGCGCTGCCGGTCCAGCCTGAGCGCGATCTTGCGTTCGGCCTCGTCCTCGCTCACCTCCGGATCGTCGGCTCGGATGACGTGCCGGGCGTAGTCGCTGGTCTGCAGTAGCCCATGGACGAGCTGCGATTCGTAGACCGAGATCGAGGCGGCGTCGCCCTCCAGGCCGATATAGATCTCGAACCAGGCGGGGACCACGTCGTGGTAGGTATGCCACCAGCCGTGGCGCCGGGACTCGCGGGCCAGGGCCAGCAACGCGTCCCGGCGTTCGTCGTCGGTCACGCCGTAGAGACCCAGCAGGTCGGACACGTCCCGGGTGCGGACCGGCACGCGGCCGTTCTCCATCCGACTGACCTTGGAAACCGAACAGCGCAGCAGCTGGCAGACCTCGTCGACGGAGATGCCCGCCCCCTCGCGGAGTCGTCGTAACTCGGCGCCCAGGCGCCTTCGCCGCACGGTCGGACCGCCGCTCGTGGCCATCGCTCGTCCTTCGGGCTCTTCGGGGTGATGGATGCATCCTGCCACTTGTTCGCCACTCCTCACCCAGGGCGCGCATCGCTGGGTAGCGAAACTCTTACAGAATCTCTTGCAGAAGAGGCGTGCAGGGGTCATAATTACCTTGAGTAGCGATGATGTACCTCAAGGTGAGAGTTTGGGGTAGGGCTGGTTGCGGGGAGACGTCGATGGTCATCGCGCAGGGTCCGGGATGTCGGTAGGGAGACCGCGCCGAGACACGGTGCCCCGCACCTGTGGTGCCTCCATGCCCGGCGGCCGCGTCGCCGGTCCCGCAGGTGTCGACGCCGTCAGGCGTCAACCGCCAGCCGCCGGTTCCGGGTGAGTGGATGACGATCCTCGCCCGGAGCCGGCCATCTCGCCGTTGTCCGCCGCGCTGTCCCCGTCGCGCGGCTCTCCGTCGTGCGGCTGTGCGGGGGGGGGGGATTTCTTCCGCGGCGGCTCCGGCGGGCAGATCCACGCTCATCATTATCGGACAATCACCGAAAGGCGCGACAATGAAGACTCGCCAATTCCAGGTTTACGACGGCGATGGCGAACTGGTAGCCACCTTCCCGGAATGGGAGGCGGCGCACAACTGGGCTCATCTGCGCGCGAACGAGCCGGTGACCTCGCGGCCCGTGCAGATCGAGGATCGGGTCGAACGCCGTACTTGGACGATTGAGGCGGACCACTGCCGGCTGACCGTGTGGCGGCGACGGGTCGAGTACGGATACTGCGGGCGTGGCGACCTGCGACATGCCGCTACCGCTCGTAAGCACGCCCGGGCGTCCTGAGCCGGTCCACTCGTAGCTGTTGGTGACTCCCGCCTGCGGGTTGGCGCGGCACCCGGCCCGATGGTCTCCCCACCTGGTCCAGACGGAGACCGGTGAGGACTTCGTCCGTCACCCGGTCAACCGGCTGCTGTGGACCGCGATGTACGTCTCCGTCGCCGCCGCCACGGCGGGCGGGTCGAATACCGCCCGACCCCGGGCGGCGGGGCGGCGTTCCGTATCGTCCTGCCCGGTCCGTCGCAGCCCGACTGACCTGTTCACCTTCGCTCTCGCGACCTCCGGCTACCCCGGATCTACCACGAGGGCCTGGAAGTCCCGCAACGTCGGCGCACCGGGATGTCCGCAGCCGCGCATTATGGCGAGCAGCTCCGCGAAGTCCAGGCCGGCCAGGTCGCCGGCCATCTCCCCGATCTGTTCGCGGACGACCTCAGGCCCGCCCATCTCCAGCAGTTGCAGGAACCCTTCGGTCATGACCAGTGCCTGCTCCCGATCGGTGAGGTCCTCCGGCTGCAGGGCGCCCCGGTCGAGCAGGGCCGTCACCGCGAGCGGGGCCAGTACCGGGTCGTCGCGCAGCCCGTCCAGGAGTTCCGCCCCGGCCGGCACCGCCGAGGTGAGCACGTTCAGCATCGCCGCAGCCCTGGTCCGAAACGGGCAGACCCGCACCGCGTCCAGCAGCGGCTCGACGTCACCGCCGTGCCCGGCCAGCCAGTTGGTGATCTCCGCGTTACCCGTCTCCCGGGTGTAGTGCTCAGCGATCACACCCAGCAGTTCGGCGGGCTATGCGGTTGCCAGGTCGCCGACGAGGCCGGCCTCCCGTCCCTCGGCGAGCAGCCGCCCACGCATGGCCCGGGTGCCCAGCGCGGTCAGCGCCACCAACTCGGTGGGCTGGGCGAGCTCCGCGCGCAGGCGGGCCGCCGCCGGGCCGGAAATCGATCGCTCCACCGCGAATGGCGTCTCGACGTCGTCCGCGAGAGTGGCGATGAACTTCTCGTCCGCGAGCCCGCGCGTCCTCTCCACGGCGCCCAGCGCGGCCAGCACATCGAACACACGTTTAATGTCTCTCCCGAGGTGTGTTCGCCAACCGCCCTGCTGCAGGGGGCTTCCGGCGTCGACGCGGAACTGCTGCCGGCACGACTGCCACACCGCCTCCTCCAGGCACGCCATCGGTTCCAGGCACGCCATCGGCATCGGATCCGGCAGGCTGTAGATCGTGTTGAGCATGTCCGGGACCGCCTCGGCGTATACGTCGTACAGCAGGGAGGTGCCACTGCCCGTCCAGATCGGCAGACACACCACGTCCCGCAGCTCGAAGAACGTCTCGAATGCCCGCTGCCACAGTGCCTCGGCGTCCTTGAGTAGCGGCCGCGCCTTGGCCACCGCCACCAGCTTCGTCCGGCTGACCCGCACCAGGCGGGTCTTCTTCGCCCAGGTAAAGATCAGGTTGAGGTGGGGCAGCTCGGCGGTGCTGCGTACCCGCAGGCCCTGCTCGCCGGTATCGAGAAGGTCGACAAGCTCACGCGCGTCGGCCGGCCTGAGATTTCCGGCGGCTGTCAACGGCCGACCATCCGTGCCGACCCAGGCGACGAACGCGCGAAGCTGCCCCACGACCCGGCTGCGCCCGGCCGCCTCCGCGAGTTCCTCCGCCGGCGGCAGACTGACCGGGAGCTGGGCGATGGTCCGTTCGGGTACCGGACCCGGGTAGGCGAACTGCCCGCTCATCAGCTGGTCCAGCAGGTCGTCGTCAGGGCCGGCCAAGCCCGCCAAAACGTGCTTGAAGTGCTCGGGCACGGCCGGAGGGATGATCTCTACCACGGTGTCGCGGACCGTCATATCCCAGAATTTCGGAATCCCCCGACGATCCGGGTCTGCCAGTGCGGCCGGGAACTCCGCCGCGGTCCGCACGATCGCCGCTTCGTTTTCCTCCACCGAAGCGCCCCGCGGGTCCCGGAGCCCGGACTCCGCCATGAACCTGAGCAGCGTCCGCAGGGACGGCGGGGCGTCCGCCAGCTCCTCGGGATCAGCCGCCACATACCGGGGGACCCATTCTAGGAGGAACCGACGCACATGAGCAGGTGTCCACAATTCCAGCCGACCGTCGGTGCTCAGCTGCCGCGAATCCAGCGCGGCCTCCAGGACCAGCGGATTAGCTGGCAATCCTCGCGCCCGCGCCCATGTCTCGCACCGGTGGACCAGCAGCTCCTGCCCGGCCTTGAACTCTTCCTGCTGCTCGATCTCGTAGAACGTACGCATTTGTATTGCCGCTCTCTCCCGGAAAGCCTGACCAGTCAACGCTACCGGTCAGCCGCGACCGACCAGCCAGCGGTGACCGCAGGGCGTGGAGAGGGCATGGAGCGCATGAACGTGAGTGCACGGACGATCGAGGTGAGGCCCGCCGGGAGGGCGGTGAGCGGATCTTCCGTTCGCCGGGGTGACGGCCCGCGGCGATCCGGATCAGATAGCTCGGGTAGGATGGCCGTTGCCACAGGCGATCGTCTTGAGGAGGTGAGACCCATTTCCGCTGTGTCAGGGTGGGTGCTCTCCTCCCGCGGTCGCGCGGTTCGCTCGAAGTAGGCGATCGGGAGGGTGCCCTTCGGCATCCCGAAAGGCTTCCCGTGTCGACATCCGGCCCTTCTGCTTCCTTTCTCCCCTCTTCTCGCCCGTCTTCCTCACCATCTTCGCCCCTGCCGCGGTCCGTCGTCGTCACGAGGCTGCGGGCTGCCGGCTGCGTCTTCGCCGAGGACGAGGCGCGGCTGCTCGTCGATGCGGCCCGGACCCCGGGCGAACTCGCCGCGATGGTGCAGCGGCGCGTCGCCGGCCTGCCCTTGGAACACGTGCTCGGCTGGGCGGAGTTCCATGGCCTGCGGATAGCCGTGGACCCCGGGGTCTTCGTGCCCCGCCGCCGCACGGAGTTCCTCGTCGATCAGGCGGTCGAACGGGTCGCCGACCGGTCCCGGCCGGTCACCGTCGTCGATCTGTGCTGTGGCTCGGGGGCGGTGGGGGTCGCGCTGGTGGCGGCCTTGCCCGGGATCGAGGTGCACGCCGCCGACGTCGAACCGGCCGCGGTGCGGTGCGCCCGCCGCAACCTCGCCTCCGCCGGTGGCCGGGTCTACGAGGGTGATCTTTACGAGCCGCTGCCAGCCGTCCTACGGGGCCACGTGGACCTGCTGGCCGCGAACGCCCCCTATGTACCCACCGACGCGATTGAGCTGATGCCGCTGGAGGCTCGCGAGTACGAGCCGCGGGTGGCGCTCGACGGCGGGGCGGACGGGCTCGATGTTCTGCGGCGGGTGGCCGCCGAGGCGCCGCGGTGGCTGGCCCCGGGCGGTCACCTGCTGGTCGAGACCGGCGAGCGGCAGGCAGCGTCGATCGTCGAAGCCACCGCCCAGGCCGGCCTGATCCCCACGGTCGCCGGTTCCGCCGACCTGAACGCCACCGTCGTCATCGCGACCAGGCCGGCCGCGGCTCCCGTGTCCGCGGTGGGCGCGGCATCCGGACAGCCGCCGTCAGTCGGGTAGGCCCAGCCCTCGTCCGCGGCTGCCCGCGGAAAGGCCGCGGGCAGCCGGATGCAATGGATGCAGATGGACCGAAGCCGTCCTCGGTGAATCTCCGGGACCTGCTCGTCGGTCAACGGGACCTGTTCGTCGGTCAACAGGAGATGTTTCAGGGCAGGACGTCGTAGGTGTAGGTGCCGGTCATGTCGAGCACGCTGCGGGGGGTCGCCGGCGTGCTCGACATGCTCGACGGGGCGAACGGGGAGACCAGCGGGTCGTCGATCCGATGGCCGAGGAGGCTTGCCGGGGCGGTCATGTCCGGCTGGTACACGCGGCCGTGACGCCGCATCCAACCCTCCCAGACGCGGTCGACGTTGCAGTGGTGCACGAAGAAGACCGGGTCGTTGGGGGACGACGCCAGTGACATGTCCCTGCCCCCGCCGACCCAGCGGTGGACCTGGTTGTGCAGTCCGGTGCCGATGAAGCCTTCGAGACGGTTGCGGAACCCCCGCAAACTCACGTTGAAGGGAGCCTCGTCGTAGCTCGCGAGTGTCGGATCGGCGACGGTGTCGAAGGCTGCGGTGAGGTCGGCGTTGCTCGGCAGGATCGACGATCCGAACGTGGCGCTGCCGAATCTCCGCCGCACGCCGCGTTCGGTAACCTGCTGGAGCGCGCCGCTGCTGCTGGTGGAGATCCGTACCCGGAAGCTGGTCGGGTCGGCGGGGTCGAAGAAGAACGCACCGCCGGGGATCGGGGTGCCCTGGCCCCCGAAACCGTCCGGGGTGTTCCGCCACAGCGCCGAAGCAGCGGGGTTCGGTGCCGTGCCGGGAGCGGAGGGTGTCCCGTCGCGCGCCCAGTCCCAGTACGGCAGCCCGAAGTTCGGGTCGCCGAGAACGCGCTGGAGGTGCACTTCCAGCCAGCCAAGCATGACTCGGTGCCAGGGCAGGAAGACGGGGCCGGCGTGCGCGGCGTTGCGGTTGCTCGGTGACCCTCCCGGGGGGACGGGGGTGTTCATCGCGATGACATGCCAGATGACGAACAGGTCGTAGGTCCGTACCGGTCGGCTCGGACCGGGGAGGCCGAACTGATTCGTGCGCAGCGTCGTAGGTTCGTGTTTGAGGAGCTTGATTCCGCGAATGTAGGCCTTTCTCGCGTCGTGGTCGAGAAGGATGTCGCGCCGGACGACCGCCATGTCATGCCCCTTCCGGGAGCTCGCCGTGGGCGTCATGGTGATGGTGCTCGCCCGGACCGCCGTGCGGGCCGTGGTCGTCGCCCGAGGCTCCGGGGGAGAACTCCTCGGGGAAGGCGGTGATGATCAGGCGTACCAGGTCGACGACCGAGGGGATCTGATAGTTGGGCAGGCCGTGGCAGTATGCCGTGCCGTCGTTGGAAACCCCAATGTGGACGTTCAATGGCCGGCCGTCGACGGTGATCTCGTAGGTGGTCGTGATGACGACGTGGTGACCGTCGAAGTCGTCCTCGCGGATACTGCGGGCCGGGTCGCCATGTACGTGTTCCGGCCGGGGAAGGCTAGCAAGATAGTTGGCGAGAAAGGCGGGATGAGTGACGCCTGTCGGGTCCGGTGGCATGTAGTTCCCCCGAATGCCAGGCGGTGTGGTGAGGGTGGTGAGGTGACCAAGAATCCACCGGCGGTATGGGTCTGGCAACGAGGTGTCGTCCAGGCGTCTGTGCGTCACGTGGGTCGGAGACGCCGCGACGTTGCTGGTGCCGGGGGATACGTCAACCTGCCGACCGAGGTGTTATCGGATGGTGGACAGCGCCTTGTTCACGTCTTCGGCGTCGAACTCGACCGGGTCGAACTCGCTGGCGTCCTGCGGGCCCAGCCATCTTGCGACCACGGCTGGTTGGGCTCATGAGTCAATTCTGCTCCCGCCGTCATGGCCGCCCTTCGCAGCCCCGGACAGCGGACCACAGTGTTGGTCTGGAAACAGAGGGGTGGCCGATGTCGCCGACGGGGCTGGCCCGGTGTTCGGTGGCATGATTCTCGTGGGCCGCGCTGCGTCGTGCGCTCTCAGTCGGCGCTACGGGTGATGGCATGAGCCTGCACCTGAGCCAGATCGACGAGGCTGGCGAGCTGCTGACCAACGCCCCGTTGGCGCTGCTGATCGGGATGGTGCTGGACCAGCGGGTTTCGGGAAGAACGAACGCGCTGCCGGCCGCCGCTCGAACGATCTAGCGGCCGGCGCCGGGTGACATGGCCGGCAGACCGGATGCGTCAGCGGCTTCGGCGAGGAGCTTGTTGTAGCTGAGGACGACGTCCAGGGAGTCCTTGAGTTCGAGTGCTGTCGCCAGGTGGATCGCGTCGAGGGTGCGCAGCCGGGGCGGTGGAACGCGGGCCGCGTCGGCGAGCAGCGGTGGAGCGATCTATACAAGATCCACATCGGTCGACAGGAAGGACTCCGCCGGGCCGAGCAGGGCCGGGTTCACCAGGCTGAGCAGCCGGGTCAGTTCGACGGCGAGCAGGGCCGAGGAGACGAGACGCAGTGGCTTCTTCTGCTCGGCGAGCCACTGACGAAGGTCACCCGACTCCTTCTCGGCGATGAACACCTTGGCCAGGGCGGATGTGTCGAGATAGATCCGACTCGGCATCAGCCTTCGCCGCGCAGGTCGGCGAGCCATGCGTCGGTGGAGCGGCCGGTCGGGTTTGCCGCCGGCTCCGGCAGGTGCGCGAGGTTGAACGGACGGGTGGCCTGGCGGATCAGACCGGCGGCGACAAGCTGCTCATAGCGGTCGTCCGCCGCCGGGACGATCCTCGCGACGGTCCTGCCCCGGTCGGTCACCTCGACCGTCTCACCCGCGCGGACCAGCGCGAGCACGCGGGCGGTCCGCTGGGAGAGCTCGCGCATACCCACCCGGAGCCGTCCGTCATCTGCCGCCGCTGTCATACGCTCTATAGTTACTACATGTACAGCGCTGCTTTGGAGCTGACGATCTACCCTGGGGCCTGGAATCGGTGCGTGCCGAACCTGCGATGATGGCGCGGATGAGCGAGCATGGACGCCACTGCGAGGAACTGATCGCGGATTGTCGCCTCCGGGCGGCGACCGATCTGTTCGCCCATACCTGGGACCCCGTCGTCCTGGCGGCCCTTCGCCCGGGCCCCCGTCGGCGCCGCGAGCTGCGTGCCGCAATCGGCGGCAGGCACCCTGAAGATCGGCGAGGTGGAAGCCCGGGCGCGCGTCACCGAGATGGCCACCGCGGGCCGGATCCGCGGCCTTCGCGGCGCGGTCGGCTGACCGGTCGAGTTCGTCGCGGCCAGCCCCTGCCCGCGCGCAGCCGGCTACCCGCCACCGCGGACTACGGCCCGCCTGTGGACGACGAATATCTGTTCGCCGTGGTCGACGCACTCGACGAGATCGCCGCGGAGACTGGTCGGGCCGTGCCGCAGATCGCGCTGAACTGGCTGCTCCAGCGGCCCACGGTGTCCTCCGTCATTATCGGCGCGCGCGACGAGACACAACTCCGGCAAAACCTCGGGGCGGTCGGCTGGTCGCTGAGCACGGGACAGATAGCACGGTTGGACGAGGCCAGTGCCCGCACCGCTCCCTACCCGTACTTTCCGTACCAACGACAGGAGGGTTTCGCCCGGCTGAACCCGTCGCCCGTTTAGAGCTGCGTCCGCCGGTGTCCGCTGGTGGTCTGCTCGGGCGGATGCTCGGCAGGCGGCGGTGGGGACGCTTGCTGCCGCTCAGGATGCAATGCGTGACCTAAATCCGAGCGCGATCCGTCAGCGGCACCGGCGGGCGTTGAGCCGGGAGGCCTGGCGCGTCAGGTAATCGCGCTCGGCGAGGTTGGGTGCCTTGTGGGCCGCCTCGGCGTACAGCCGTGCCGCCGTCGCCAGGTCGCCGTCGCGCTCGTGGAGGTACGCCGCCACCGCGGCGTGGCGGGGCAGCGAGTCGTCCAGCGCCGCGAGCGCCGCCAGCCCGGCGCGCGGGCCGTCGGCCTCGCCGACAGCCACTGCGCGGTTGAGCCGGACGACCGGGCTGTCGGTCAGGCTCGCGGGCTCGTCGTACCACTCGACGATCTGCACCCAGTCAGTCTCCTCGGCGGTGGGCGCGTCAGCGTGGAGTGCCGCGATGGCGGCCTGGGCCTGGAACTCGCCCAGCCGGTCGCGGGCGAGGGCCGCCTGCAGGATTTCGACGCCCTCGGCGATCGACTCAGTGTCCCACCGGCCGCGGTCCTGCTCGGCGAGCGGCACCAGGCTGCCGTCGGGCGCGGTCCGGGTGGCGCGCCGGGCGTGGTGGAGCAGCATGAGGGCGAGCAGCCCCGCCACTTCGGGGTGGTCGACCGCGGCCGCGAGCTACCGGGTGAGCCGGATGGACTCGGCGGCGAGGTCGACGTCGCCGGAGTAGCCCTCGTTGAAGACCAAGTAGAGGACGCGCAGCACGGTGGCGACGTCGCCGGGCTGGTCGAACCGCACGCCGGAGATGGTGCGCTTGGCACGGCTGATGCGCTGCGCCATGGTCGCCTCGGGCACCAGGTAGGTCTGGGCGATCTGGCGGGTGGTCAGCCCGCCGACGGCGCGCAGCGTGAGCGCGATCGCGGACGGCGGCGTCAGCGACGGGTGGGCGCACAGGAAGTAGAGCTGGAGCGTGTCGTCCACCGCGGGCGCGGGCCCGGGCGCCGGCTCCTCGTCGACGAGGTCCTCACGCCGGCAGCGGGCGGCGTCCGCCCGGGTCGCGTCGAGGAACCGGCGCCAGGCCACGGTGACCAGCCAGCCCTTCGGGTCCCGCGGCGGGTCGGCCGGCCAGACGCGGACCGCTTCGACCAGCGCGTCCTGCAAGGCGTCCTCGGCCGCCGCGAAGTCGGCTCCGCGGCGGACGAGGATCCCGAGCACGCTCGGCGTGAGGCTCCGGAGCAGGGCCTCGTTTAGCTGAGAGGTCACTCCGTGATGGTGGGCGGCGAGGCCAGGAACGGGCGCACCTCGAGCCACTCGTGGATCGGCTTCCCGCCCGCCCCAGGGGCGGCCGACAGGTCCCCGGCCAGCTCGATGGCGCGCTCGTAGCTGTCGACGTCGATCACCATCCAGCCGGCGATGAGGTCCTTGGTCTCGGCGAATGGGCCGTCGGTGACCGGCGGGCGCCCCTCACCGTCGTACCGGACGAACGTCCCCTCGGGGGCAAGCGCCTGACTGTCAACGAACTCGCCGGTCCCCTCGAGTCGGGCCGCGAAGTCGTTCATATACTGCACGTGCGCCGCGATCTCCTCCGGCGTCCACTGGTCCATGGGCACGTCGTTGACCGAAGCCAGCGCGCCGCGGTAGTGCTTGAGCAGCAAGTACTTAGCCATCGTGTTTCTCCTCGGTGCTGGTGCGACCCATTTTGGTCGCGTTCACCGCAGGGACGGAGCCAGTCGCGGGTTCTCGACATCGCCGGTTGCATCCCGAGCGCTGGAGTCTCAGCTGAGCGCCGTCACGACGGCCGTGCTCGTCGCTGTCCGGGAACGCCCGGAGCGGATGCGCGCCGACCGCGACGAAGGTGAGCGGCGAGTGGCCCGCATCGTTGCCCTGGGTCGTCAGATAGCGGCCGCGGTGGTGGTCGACGCGGCGCGCGACCCGGTCGCGAGCCGTCGGTTCGATGAACTGGTGCGAGTGGCAGGTATAGACGTGGTCGCGGTGACCGAGGAACACGCGGTTCTCGCCCGGCAGGCGTACCGGGACTTCGGCCGGGGCAGCGGCAGTCCTGCCCGGTTGAACTTCGGTGACCCAGGAACGGGATGGTGCTGGACCAGCCAGTCTCGGAAAGGTGGAGTGGGACGGGACGGTCCGCACCCATCTGACAAGTAGCGCCAGGCTTTGGTCCGCGGCACCGCGTTTGTGCCCCCTGCTGCCCTCCGTCGCGGGCTGTCTGCGAGGTCGGATCGGCAGATCTGTGAGCCTGCTGTCGGAAGAGTAGAGTACCTGCTTATAGTAGAGTAGAGATGTGGTCGACTATCGGCGTCGTGTCCTCGGCGACACACTGGACGCACTTCAGTCGCATCTTCGCGCCCTGTCGATCCACGGGCCGAAGGCGGTGGGCAAGACCGCGACTGCGATGCGGCGCGCAGAGTCGATCATCGATCTCAGCCTTCCCGGCCAGCGTGAGATCATGGCCGCCGATCCGACCGTCCTGACCCGGCTGCCGGGGCCGGTCCTGGTCGACGAGTGGCAGCGCCTTCCCGAGGTGTGGGACCACGTGCGGCGCGCGGTCGACGCCGGCTCGCCTGCCGGTCACTTCATCATCGCGGGCAGTGGTCCACTCGGGCGCGGGGCGGATCGTGCCGTTGCGGATGCGTCCGCTGAGCATGGCCGAGCGAGACGTCGACAGGCCGACGGTGAGCCTCGCCGCGCTTCTCCACGGGAACAGCGATATCGGTGGTGCCACCTCGCTTCGGCTGACGGACTACGTCGAGGAGATCACTGCATCAGGCTTTCCCGCCCTCCGCGGCCTGCCACCGCGGGCGCGTCGAGCCGAGCTGGATGCGTACCTGGACAACGTCGTTCAACGGGAGTTCCCCGAGCAGGGCTACCCGATCCGGCGGCCGACGGTGCTGCGCGCCTGGCTCGCCGCCTATGCCGCAGCCACGTCGACGACGACGGCCTACTCGAAAATCCTGGATGCGGCGACTCCCGGCCTGGGTAACAAGCCGGCCAAGGAGACCACTCTCGCCTATCGTGACGCCCTGTCGTCGCTGTGGTTGCTCGACGCGGTACCGCCGTGGATTCCTACCCGAAACCATCTTGAGCGGCTCGGTCGGTCCCCCAAGCACCATCTGGCGGACCCGGCGCTGGCCGCGCGGCTGCTCGGACTTGACGACTCCGCGCTGCTGCGGGCCGAGCAGGGCAGCACCGTCCTGTCGGCAGGCACGATTCTGGGGGCTCTGTTCGAGCATCTCGCCGCGCTCAGCCTGCATACCTACGCCGAGGCCGCCGAGGCCCGGGTAGGTCACCTGCGCACCCAGAACAACGACCACGAGGTCGACCTGATAGTCGAGCACTCGGACGGCCGCGTGCTGGCGGTTGAGGTAAAACTGGCGGACCGGGTCGAGGACTCCGACGTCAGGCACCTGAACTGGCTACGAGACCGCATCGGAGAAGACCTGATCGACGCCCTCGTGATCTATGCGGGTGAACATGCCTACCGCCGACGTGATGACGTCGCCGTGGTCCCGCTGGCACTTCTCGGTCCGTGACCCACTGGGTGGGTGGCGCCGCGGGCGAAAATCGACCAGCGGGTTTCGGAAAGGACGAGCGGATGTGGACGGCGCGGCACCGTTCGCCGAGGCGGGGCCCTCGGACAGGCCGCGCCGCTGGCGGAGGGGTGGCCACCGGAGCACCCGGCACCCCGTGTCTTCTCGTTGCCTGGCCGCTGCGACCGCTCGGCGGCTGATTCACCCAACTCTGGTAGACCTCTGGGCCATGACCGGACATGACGAGGTGACAGAGCTTGACGAGGTGCTCGGCGTCGGTGTCGACCGTCTCCTTCGCTCGGCCGAGGCTCGGGGCCAGGCCCTGCCGGCCGGGCCGGCCGTCACGACGGTCGCGGTCGTCCTGCTGCACAGGGACTCGCGGGTGCGGGCCGGGCTGCCGGAGATCACCGCGGCGCTGGCCAGGGAGATCCTGACCGGGAGCCTCGCGACGCTCGCGGTGCCGGCCCGGGACGACCTGGAAGTCTGCGCTCGCGTGCTGAAGGCTCTGGCGGACGAGCAGCACGCGGCTCGCCTGCTGAGCGCGAAGAAACTGGCGAAGCTCCACGCGGCTGTCGACGAGGCCACCGCGGACTACGAAGAGGCGCTCTTCGCGCCGGAACGGACGACCTGGGAGCGTTTCTACGCCCGGCTCATGCGTGACGAAGGCGTTGAGGTCACCGACGAGTCCGCCGTACGCGTCTGGCTCGCGCGTTACCGCGGGCGTCCCCTGGCGGACCGGAAGGCCGCCTTTCTCGCCGTGACGACCGCTCCCGACGAGACCGAGCCGACGAGACCGAGCCGACGAGGGCGGCGTCCACGCGGCACGCGCGCGGCAGTCGTCGGCCAGCTCTCCGAAACCGTGCGGTCCGGCGTGGAGCTTGGCGTCAGAGCCTTCTACCTGCCGTACCTCTATCAGGAGGACGGCACAGACGAGTCCGCGTTGGCGCGGATCGAGGCCTGGGTGGACCGCGTGATCGATGGTGTCACGGCGGCGGGGCTTAGCAAGGCCCTGCGGGAGGAGTTCCGCGATCTTGCGCCGTCGGAGGACATCCTGGTTGGCCCGATCGTGGCGGAGCTGAGCGACCGTCGGGAAGACTACGGCGGGTGCCTGCCGCCGGTCCTCGACCTGGCGCCGCTGGCGCCACGCGTGCCTGTTCCAGGCGCAACGGTGGCGACACCGCGGATACAGCGGATACCGCGGCGCTCGTCCGCTCGGCTCCCCTGCTCTCGGCCGCGGCGGGCCTCGCCCGCTGGGTGGACAGGCGGGGCGGAGTCGGCGAGGCGGAGCTTGGCCGCCACCTCGGGGACACGGCTGCCCAGTTGGGTCTGCCGGAGTCGGTGATGGAGCGCGTCGCGCGGTTCGCCTGGACCGTCTCGATGCTTCGCGTCCAGGACGGCCGGGTGGCCGCGGGCGAGGCGTGGTCCATATGGCGGGAGGGCGACGCCGACGACCTGTTGAACCTCGCGGTGACGAGCTACGCGGCCGTGCGCACGATGGCCGCCGACCTGACCGGGGACGGTCACAGGCAGGCCGGCGACCAGGGCGTCCGCCAGCCGGCCGAAGGCGCTGAGCGGGGCGAGCGGGGCGAGCGTGAGCCGGACACGCCTGGGCTGGGCGAGGACGACGACCCGTTCCTCGCGTCGGACGAGGACGACGGTCCGTTCCTTGAACCCGACGAGTTCGCCTCGGACGAGGGCGACGAGCGGGTCGTCGACGGCGACGTCCCGGTCCTGTTCGAGCTGTTCGGCCAGCAGGGGACGGCCTCCGTCGCACGTCTGGCGGCTATCGGCCTGGACTGGGTCATCCGGCGTGCGCGGGAGCCGGTCCTTCCGGTACCGCCCACGGGCCCGGAGGACCCGGGCGCGGCACCGGCCATGAGCATGTGGGCGTGGGACCCGCTTGACCCGGGCGCGTACGCGCTGCCGGAGGACGACGAGCTGGACCGCCTGATCGGCCTGGACGAGCCGCTCGACGCCGACGAGCGCGTCGAGCTCGCACGGCAGGCGCGGCTGACGGCGCTTGTCGCCGACCGGATGGCGGGGCTGGGCCTCGTCTGCCGGGCCGGGGACACGATCATGCTGTCCAGGCTCGGCGAGCGGGTGATGGGCAGTCTCGCGAGTCAGGCCGGCTGGGACGTTCCGACGTTGAGCGAGGTAGCCGCCGCCGAGCCGGCGGTGATGGCCCGATGGCTCGGGACCTGGCCGGCCTGGGCACGGGTGGCCGGCCTGCTGCTGTGGGCCGGTGCGGGGGATCTTGAGCGTCGCTGGCTTGACCTGTTCGCGGCGTGCGCGGCGAGCCCCGGGCAGCACCAGACCGTCTTCGAGCTGCTGGGGGTCGACACCAACAGGTGGGCGCGGCAGCGGCTCGCCCCCGGCATGCCTTACCAGGCGGCGCCGGACGACGCGCTCCCGTCGCCGCTGCCCGGCCCCGGCGCCGAGGAGCATCTGCTGGCGGCGTTGCGGGAGGCCGTCGCGGACCCCACGATCGGCGCCTATGCGCTGGCGGCGTGGCGGTCGAGGGGAGGCCAGGGTGAGGTGGAGCCACCGCCTCGTGCCCGCGCGGTCCTGCTGAGTGATCGGCTTGTCAGCCTCCAGCTGACCGCGTTCTGGTCGACACTGTTGGCCGACGAGATGCCGTCCGGCCCCGACGGGCCGTCCGAGGCCGACGGGCGGCTCGGCGCGGGGGACGACCCGCTGGAGCGCGCGATGCTCGCGGCCTTCGACGAGGAGGCCGCGGGGTGGCCGGGCGGAGGCGCGGCGCTGGTGGGAATGCTGCGTGACGTTTCGCCCGGGCGGTCCGCGGCGCTGGTCGGCCTGGCGACCATTGCCAGGCATCGGCCGGACGCGGTCGTCCAGCCCGCCCGGCAGGCGGCCGAGCCGGCCTCGCGGCCCGAGGATGCTCCGGCGCGCCCGAGGCCGTCGGTGGGCGGACGTATGCCGTCTCGGCGGGACGTCGCCCGCCGCCGCGCACGGGCCAACGGATCCAGGAGCAGGAAAGGCCGCGGCTGAGACGCCCGCCTTCTCGCTACTCACCTGGCTCCGGTGGCCGCCGCGCCGCGGTCGGCTACGGTGATGTCGTCGGACTGCACCTGAGCCAGATCCCGGCGGCGGACGAACTGCTGACGAACGATCCGTTGGCGCTGCTGATCGGGATGGTGCTGGACCAGCGGGTTCCGGAAAGAACGAACGCACTTCCAGCCAGCGTCGGGACGATCTAGGCCGCGACGGACCCGGTGCCGCCCTCGACACCGGCCGAGGTCACCGACTGGCATCCGGCCGGGTCCGCGTCCGTCGGCGGGGTGGCGGTGATGACGTCTTCGAGCAACGCCCTGGCGGTCGCCAGCTCGGCGATCGCGGCGCTGATCCGATCGTGTTCGCGCCACAGCGACGGCAGCATCTCGGGACAGCCCGGAGCCAGACCCTCGCCGCTGTCGACCACGCAGGGCAGCACCTCGGCTATGACCGCCGTCGGTAGGCCGGCCGCGAGCAGCGTGCGAATCCGGCGGACGGCCTCAACGTCGTTCTCGTGGTACTCCCGGTAGCCGCTGGGCCGCCTGGCCGGCCGCAGCAGACTCTGTTCCTCGTAGTAGCGCAACGCGCGCTCGTTGCTGCCGGTCCGCCGAGCTAGCTCACCGATACGCATGTGACCTCCGGCACTCCACAGTTGACTCTCACGTCGGTGTGAGGCTTTACCGTAACCCCCCGTGACCAGTGAACACGCATCCAGTTTCAACGGTGCACCAGTGACGGTTCTCGGCCTTGGCCCGATGGGCCAGGCACTGGCGAGCGCCTTTCTCGACAACGGACATCCGACCACGGTATGGAACCGGACCCCGGCGAGAGCCGAGACGCTCGTCGGTCGCGGCGCCACATTCGCAACGACAGTGACCGACGCGGTGACGGCGAGTCCGCTGACCGTGGTCTGCGTCATCGACGACACCGCGGCGAGGGACATCCTGGCCCCGGCGGCGGAGGCGGTGAAAGGCCGAGCGGTGGTGAACCTGACCTCTGACTTGCCGGACGCGGCGCGGGCGATGGCGGACTGGGCGGCGGACCACGGCGTCGACTACCTCGAAGATTCGATCATGACACCGGCGCCGACCATCGGCGGACCGGCGGCCGTCGTCCTCTACAGCGGGCCGGAGCCGCTCTACGACACCTGCCGACCGACGCTCGACGCGCTGGGAGGCACAGCCGTCCACCTCGGCTCCGACCACGGTCGCGCGGCGGCATTCGATATGGCATTGCTCGACATTTTCTGGACCGCGATGAGCGGCATCGTTCACGGCTTCGCGCTGGCCAAGGCCGAAGGCGTCTCGGCCGCGGCGCTCGCGCCGTTTGCCCGCGGCATCGGCGAGCTGCTGCCTCCGATCATCGACGAGTTCGCGGGATACATCGACTCGGGCCGGCATCCAGGCGGGACGTCGAACCTGCTGTCCGCGGCGGCGGGCATGAGCCACGTCCGCCACGCCGCCAGCACCCGCCACCTCGACACGACCGTCCTCGACGCGGCGCTCGCCGTCGCGCGACGGGCGGTCGACACCGGGCACGGAGCCGACGGGTTCTCCCGGCTCGTCGAGATGCTCAAGCCGTAGGCGCGCGAACGCCGGGACAAGATGAGGGAAACGCCTCTCCAGCGTTTAGTAGGCGAGGTCTGGAACTACGTGGTCGCGGGCGGCTCCGCCGGCTGACGCCTGTCGCCGACGGCCCGTTGGTCCGCGCGGTCCGCGCGATCAGGATCTGCTCCGGATGGTTGATGACCTTCGGCACCACGGGTGCGCCGTCAGACCGAGGCGTGGATGCCGGAGCCTGGTGCCCACGACGTCACCCGTGGCTGTTCGGCTGCCGCGTCGATACCCCGGGCGGACCGGACTACCTTAAGCCCATGGGCCTGCATCTGAGCCAGATCGCCGAAGCGGACGAGCTGCTCACCAACGATCCGCTCGCGATCCTGATCGGGATGGTGTTGGACCAGCGGGTATCGGAAAGAACGAGCGGGATGGGGTCATAGGCTCCGCACCCGAGCCGTGATGCCCCGCAGGGACGGCCGTCATCAGACTCCGATGCCCCCACCGCCATGCCGACGCCCACCCGGGTCCAGCGTCGGGCTCATGGTAGTCGGTCATGGTAATTAGCCTGAGCGGTACCATGATGGCATCCTGATGCGTCGAAGGCATCCTGATGGGGAGTCATGGACCGCGAGACAGTGGCCCGTACACTCGGTGACCTGGCTCGGCTCGGCAACGACAACTATCGGTTCGAGATCAAGAAGGCCAGGGGCGGCATGCCCCAGTCGTTGCACGAGACGATCAGCGCATTCGCGAACGGTGAGGGCGGGACGGTCCTTCTCGGCGTGGACGAGAAGGCGTCGTTCGCGGTCTCGGGACTGGTGGATCCGGAGTCAATTCGGGATAGCTTCGTCACGTTGTGTCGCGCTATGGACCCAACGGTCGCACCGTTGGTCGACATCGTGGACATGGGTGGCTCGAAGGTTCTCTATGCCTATGTACCGCCGATTCCACGGGACCGTCGGCCCTGCCACCTGGCGCGGCTTGCCCCGTGGGACGCATCCTTCATCCGCATGTCGGACGGCGACCGAAAGCTATCGGCATACGAGGTCCAGCTCCTCCTCGAGAACCGGGCCCCGGCACGGCATGTTGCCTCCGTCGTGCCGGAGGCAACGCAGGATGCTCTCGACTCGCAACGGCTACGGA
>NZ_CDWTMO010000032.1:0-27924 GCF_977946435.1 Frankia sp. CgKIO3
TCCCTCCCCCATCCGCGAGGTTCCCCCCGCTCCCGTCTCCGCTGGCCGCGCTCAGCCGGCGCTGGAGGCTTCCGCGGACGTCCCGGCGCGGGGAGAACCGGCCGAGGCGACCCCCACCGGGCATGACAGCCCGGTGCCACCCAGGCCGCAGTAGCCGCCGGGGTTCTTGGCGTCGGAAAGGTACTGCTGGTGGTATTCCTCCGCGTAGTAGAACGGACCAGCCGGGGCGATCTCGGTGGTGATCGCCCCGAGGCCCGCGGCGGTCAGCACCTGCTGGAACGCCTCGCGGCTGGCAGCCGCCGCGGCGGCCTGCCCGGCGGTGGTGGTGTAGATCGCCGAACGGTACTGGGTGCCCACGTCATTGCCCTGCCGCATGCCCTGGGTCGGGTCGTGCCCTTCCCAGAACACGCGCAGCAGCTCCTCGTAGCCGACCTTCGCGGGGTCGTACACCACAAGGACGACCTCGGTGTGCCCGGTCAGCCCGGAACACACCTCCTCGTAAGTGGGGTGCGGGGTGTGCCCTCCGGCGTAGCCGACGGCGGTGGTGTACACCCCGGGAACCTTCCAGAACGCGCGCTCGGCCCCCCAGAAGCAGCCGAGGCCGAACACGGCGGTCTCCAGACCCGCCGGGAACGGGCCGGCGAGCGGGGTCCCCAGCACAGTGTGCGGGACGTCGCCCGCGAACACCGGCCGATCCCGGCCGGGAAGGGCCTGCTCGGGCGTGGGCAGTGTCGTCTTGTGACGACCGAAGAACATGGGAAGCCACCTCCGGTGGTTGTCTCCTCGCACAACCGCGCACCGCGGCCACACGTTCCCGCAGCCCGGGACCCTCGGACGCCCTCCAGACATTCTCCAGATATTCATCGAAAGTTCGCTGGATGATCAGGGAGAACCCCGTCAGAGAACGAGATCCTCCAGCATCGTCGTGACCAGGGCCGCAATCGGCGATCGCTCGGAACGGGTGAGCGTGACGTGCGCGAACAACGGGTGGCCCTTCAGGGTCTCGATCACCGAGGCGACCCCGTCGTGCCGGCCGACCCTCAGGTTGTCGCGCTGGGCCACGTCGTGCGTGAGCACCACCCGTGACCCCTGCCCGAGCCTGGACAGCACGGTCAGCAGCACCCCGCGCTCCAGGGACTGAGCCTCGTCGACGATCACGAACGCGTCGTGCAGGGACCGGCCACGGATGTGCGTGAGCGGCAGCACCTCCAGCATCCCGCGATCCACGATCTCCTCGATGACCTCGGGGGAGACGAGCGCACCGAGGGTGTCGAACACCGCCTGGGCCCAGGGCGCCATCTTCTCGTTCTCGCTGCCCGGGAGGTACCCGAGCTCCTGGCCACCGACGGCGTACAGCGGGCGGAAAACCACCACCCGGCGGTGCGCCCGGCGCTCCATCACAGCTTCGAGCCCGGCGCACAGGGCGAGCGCCGACTTACCGGTGCCGGCTCGACCGCCGAGGGAGACGATCCCGACATCCGGATCGAGCAGGAGGTCGAGGGCCACCCGCTGCTCGGCGGAGCGACCGTGCAGGCCGAACGCGTCGCGGTCGCCGCGGACGAGCCGGACCTGCTTGTCGGCGGTCACCCGGCCGAGCGCGGAGGCACTCCCCCCGGTGGTGGTGAGGACCAGGCCGGTGTGGCAAGGCAGGTCGGCGGCCTCCAGGATCTCGGTGTAATCGCGGGAGTAAAGCCGGTCGAGGTCCTCCTGGGTGACGGTGAGCTCGGCCATCCCCGAGAAGCCGGTGTCCACCGGGGACAGCGCCTGGTACTCCTCGGCGGGCAGCCCCAGCACCGACGCCTTGACCCGCAGCGGGAGATCCTTCGTGACCAGTACGACGTCGGCGCCCTCGCGGGCGAGGTTCATCGCGACGCACAGGATCCGCGAGTCGTTCGTGTCGACCCGGAACCCCAGTGGAAGCACCGCCGCATCGGTGTGATTGAGTTCCACCCGTAGTGTCCCGCCGTTGTCCAGCGGGAGCGGTTGATCGAGGCGACCATGCCGGATGCGCAGATCGTCCAGGATGCGTAGTGCCTCCCGGGCGAACCAGCCCAGTTCCGGGTGGTTCCTCTTACCTTCCAGCTCCCCTATGACAACGAGGGGGAGCACGACATTGTGCTCCGCGAACCGCAGCAGCGCGCCAGGATCAGAAAGCAGCACGCTTGTGTCGACGACATGCGTTCGTGGCACACGCCCACCCGCTTACTCGGAGGTAGTCCGGGACCGACCCCTGCAGGAGCCGGGCACCGGCCTCCTGGTGTAGTCGCGCTTGCGGCACCGAGGGGCCTCCCGAGAGGTCCGGCACCATGCCGGACCACGGCTTGAGACGCTAGCGCTCCCACGGTAACCGCAGCCCTCGATGATGGCGACCCACTTCCGACAACACGTTACGTTAAGAACTGGAAACGTCTCGCACCCCGGAGCTCCCGTCGCACCCCGATCGGTCACATTGCGTCCGGATCATGACGCGGAGCATCAACCGCCGCGCGCGGCGCCGTCGGAGACCGGACCACGAGCGTCCGCCCGAGGAAGCCAGGTCACCGCTCACTGCCCGGTTCAGAAGCCCCCGGACCTGCGCTGACTCCGGCAACGGGCACCAACCGGGGCAACGGGCACCGACCGGCCGCAGGCCGCCACCGGATCCACGAGCCCGGCGACCGACGAGAGCCGGGTGACCGCGGGCGTGCCGGCCAGAACGTGACAGGCCGAAACGTGGCGACATGGGAGGGGGCACCCGAAACGCGGCGACCGAAAGGTGACGGCCTGAAGCGCGCCCGCGGGGAAAACGTGACGGAACGCTATGGAACACCGCGGGCCGATGATCGGACACTCGTTGTCTCGACATGTCATCGAGATCGGACCGGACCAGACCAGGCCCGAAAGAGGGCGCCGGCTGGCACCGTCGGGCGGGTCGGAGGAAATTCAGCCAACCGACTGGGGAATTCCCGGAAATTTATCCGGAGAAGGGATTGATCCCCGGCAAACATGCAGGGATCCGCGGAGTGGTCATTATCGGGTGGTGCTCCACTCAGGTGAGCCGTAGGATTCGGAATGAAATAACTTGTTCACTTCGGGGCCCTCGCGAGCCCGTGACCTGCGAAGACACATATTGGCTTGCATTAATTACTTCATTACGAATTCGTAGCACGACACTCGGTAGGAACGCGGCCCGCCAACGGCGGAACAACGGACGCGACGCAGAGTTACGAATGAGTCCGCCGCCGGCTGGCCGCCGGGCCGGCGAAGGAGGGCCGAACCCTGCCGACCGGTCGCCACGGGACGGGCCGGGAGCCCGCCGAGCGGGTCGGCCGAAGGCCGACCCGCTCGGGAGTGTCGCACGAAGTGGTGCCACGGATGGCTTGCGTTGCCACAGATGCCTTGCGAGGTGCTGCCACGAAGTGCCGTGCCAGCGGTGCGGTCCCCGAACGGAGCCCGCGGTTGGGTGGCGTCAGCCGCTCAGCCTCCGCTGTTCAGCCGCTCGACGAGCGCCTCGTGCTCGGTCCACAGGGCGGCCGGAAGCCGTTCCCCGAACGTCTGGTAGTGCTCGGGGATCAGCTGGGCCTCCTGCTTCCACACCTCGACGTCCACCGTGAGCAGGGTCTCGAGGTCCTCCTCGGCGATGTCGAGGCCGTCGGCGGGTAGGGCGTCCTTCGTCGGCAGGACGCCGAGCGGCGTCTCCACCCCGGCTGCCGTGCCCTCCAGGCGACCGACGATCCAGGCGAGGACACGGCTGTTGTCGCCGAATCCCGGCCACAGGAACCTGCCCTCCGGGCTCTTGCGGAACCAGTTCACGTAGTAGATCCGCGGGAGCTTCGTCTGGTCGGCCTTCTGCCCGACCTCGAGCCAGTGGGCGAAGTAGTCGGCCATGTTGTAGCCGCAGAACGGCAGCATCGCGAAGGGGTCCCGGCGCAGCTTGCCGATCGCTCCGGCCTGGGCCGCCGTCGTCTCAGAGGCGACGATCGAGCCGAAGAACACCCCGCGCCGCCAGTCGGGAGCCTCGGTGACCAGCGGCACCGCGGTCGCCCGGCGCCCGCCGAACAGGATCGCCGAGATCGGCACGCCGCGCGGATCCTCCCACTCCGGGGCGATCGTCGGGCACTGGCCCGCCGGGACGGTGAAGCGGGCGTTGGGGTGTGCGGCGGGCTCGCTGGACTCGGGGGTCCAATCGCGGCTCTTCCAGTCGATGAGGTGCGCCGGCGGCTGCTTGGTCAGCCCCTCCCACCAGACGTCACCGTCATCGGTCCTGGCCACGTTGGTGTAGACGACGTTGCCCCAGAGGGTCCTGACCGCGTTGGGGTTGGTCTGCTCGCCGGTCCCCGGGGCGACCCCGAAGAACCCGGCCTCCGGGTTGACCGCGTACAGCCGGCCGTCCTCACCGAAGCGCATCCAGGCGATGTCGTCACCGACGGTCTCCGCCTGCCAGCCCGGCAGGGTTGGGATGAGCATCGCCAGATTGGTCTTTCCACAGGCCGACGGAAATGCGGCGGCAATGTAGTGGACCTTGCCAGCGGGAGACGTCAGTTTGAGGATGAGCATGTGCTCGGCGAGCCAGCCCTCGTCGCGGGCCATGACCGACGCAATACGCAACGCATAGCACTTCTTGCCAAGTAGTGCGTTTCCGCCGTAACCTGAGCCGTAGGACCAGATCTCCCGGGTTTCCGGGAAATGGGTGATGTACTTCGTCGTATTGCACGGCCACGGGACATCGGCCTGGCCGGGTTCCAGCGGAGCGCCCAGGGAATGGACGGCCGGGACAAAGAAACCGTCCGTTCCGAACTGCTCGAGGGCGGGCGTTCCCATCCGGGTCATCGTCCGCATGGAGATGACGACGTAGGGCGAGTCGGTGATTTCGACACCGAGGGCCGAGATGCTCGAGCCGAGCGGGCCCATGCAGAACGGGACGACGTACATCGTCCGACCCCGCATGCACCCTGCGAACAGGCCTCGGAGTGTGGCCCGCATCTCAGCAGGGTCGAGCCAGTTATTGGTCGGGCCGGCGTCCTCCGCCTGCTCAGAGCAGATATAGGTACGGTCCTCCACGCGGGCCACGTCGCCCGGGTCCGAGGCGGCGTAAAAGCTGTTCGGACGTTTCTCGTCATTCAGCCGGACCAGGGTCCCCTGCTCGATCAGAAGGGAGGTCAGCCGATCGAACTCCGCGTCTGATCCATCGCACCACTCAACCCGGTCCGGCTGAGTGAGTTCGGCAATCTCGCGCACCCAGGCAACTAGCCTGGCGTGCCTCGTGGGGGCCACGTCCAGCCCCGAAACCTGTGCCGCGGTTATCACAGCTCACACCTCCGGTCGAGTCGAACCTGCCGCGCTCTCTTCCCATATGCAGGTGCCCACTTGAGAACTCGAACGTACTCGTGGACGTTCAGACAAAACCCACAATATAGGGGGAGTTCGAGGCCACGTTCAGGATCATTAGACTGTACCGCGCGTTCCGTCCGCAGTCGCGCGATAGGCGAGTGCGCAGAAGCGTCGGATCCATCACGCACCGGTACGGACCGACTGCTGCCGTCCGGCTCCGCTTCGTGACGGCACTGACCCTCGGGTTATCGTTCTCGGCGTGGCTTCCCTCGTACAGCAGCCGGCCGGGCCTCCGCAGACGGACATCGCCTCGCACCCGCGTGACCTGGTGCGACCGCGCATGCGGGGATGGCTACATGCCGGCGCGTTCCCGATCAGCCTGACACTAGGCGTCATTGCGGTGGCGCTGGCTACCACGCTGCGTGCCCGGTTCGGTATCGCAGTTTACGCCCTGAGTATTGCGGCCCTCTTCGGAACGAGCGCCCTCTACCACCGGACGATGTGGTCGACATCACGCGCCCGGGCGCGCATGAAACGCCTCGACCATTCAATGATCTTTGTTTTCATCGCCGGCACTTACACCCCTTTCGCCCTGATTGCGATGCCGCCGACGACCGCTCGGGTGGTCCTGGCGGTGGTGTGGGGAGGGGCAGGACTCGGCGTCGCCATCCGGATGCTGTGGCTGCACTCGCCGCGGTACCTGACCGTGCCGCTCTACATCGCGCTCGGCTGGGTGGCCGTCTTCGTGATCCCGGAGCTCGCCCACCGGGCCGGGATCGCCTCGATGGTCCTTCTGCTCGTGGGGGGGGTCTGCTACAGCCTCGGCGCCGTCGTCTACGCCTGCCGGCGACCGGACCCGGTGCCCACGATCTTCGGCTACCACGAGGTGTTCCATGCCTTCACCCTCGTCGCCGCGACCTGCCACTACATCGCGCTGCTCTTCGCCATCTACTAACAGCCTTCCCCCACACGGCGGCTTCGCCGCAGTGCGGGGACCCCTGGCATCGGGCACCGTACGGGGTCTCCGCCGACTACAGCCGAGGGCCCACCGAGCGGATCTTCTCCACCTGTTCCATGGCCTCCCGGAGCTGGCACAGCCAGCTGTCGGCATTCTCGCCCACCAGACGTACGCACCAGGCGAGGGCCTCGCTGCGGCTGCGCGCCACCCCCGAGCCGATGAGGGTGTCGAGCACCTGGCGTTCCGGCTGGCGCAGCCGGGTCATCACCGGCACGGACAGTGCGGTGAACAGCTCGGTGGTGTCACCAAGGGTCGCGCCCCACGCCACCTTGCGGTTGTACCGATGTTCGGCCTTCGTGGCGATGGCGATCCGTTCCTCGCGGGTCTGCTCCCGGAACCGCCGGATCCGGGCCCCCGTCGCCGACGGCACTCCTCCAGGCGCGGCGCCGCCGGCCGCAAGTACCCCGATGACCGTAATCTCGTCCCGGTCCACGACCACCGTGGGCATCCCGGCGAACCACCCGGCCGGGATGTGCTCGGCGAACCAGGCTGCGGCGTCGTCCGCCGGAACCACCTCCGCCCGATCCCCCGGCCTGCCGTACCCCCGTCCACGCGGACCGGACATGACGTGTCCCCTCGATCTCCGATCGGCACCCGTGTCGGGACCCGCGCGCGGGCCCGGCCTGCCGGCCGATCCGGACCCGGAGGCCCGATCCGGCGCCCCGGAGCGGATCCGAAGAACCCCTCGTGACGATTACATGCTTACTGCATCACCAGTCTTACTGCATCGCCAGTACAACATGCTTACCGCATCACCAGTGAAAGAAGCGGGACGGTCAGGTGGCCACCTTCACCCCGAGTTGGCGGCGCACCTCGGCGGCGGTTCGGGCCGGCAGCTCACAGACGAAGTCCCGGCACACGTACACCCCGGCCGTGTCCCGGCCGACGGTCAGCGGTCCGCTGGTCACCACGACCGCACCAGGCGCCGTGCCGAGGCGGGCGAGCCGTTCCAGCGCCGGGCTGCCCACGACCGCGACCTCGGCCGGCCCGGCCAGCAGCGCCTCGGCAACCGCACCGGCCCAACCGGCGAACCGGGCATCCCGGGCCAGCAGCGGAGCGACGCGCGCCACCGTCGTCTCGGCGGCCGACCGGTGTTCGGTGGAACCGGTCAACGCCGCGTAGCTGACCAGGGCGCCGGCGACAGCAGCCTGGCCCGACGGGGTCGCCGAGTCCGAGTCGTCCCGCGGCCGGCGCAACAGCACCTCCGCGTCGTCCGCGGTATCGAAGAACCCCCCGCCAGGGGCCGCGAACCGGTCACGGACGGTATCCAGCAGCGTCCCGGCGAGCGCGAGCCACGCCGGATCGCCGGTGACCTGGTGCAGGGTGAGCAGCCCCTCGGCGACGTCGCCGTAGTCCTCCAGTACCCCGGCGTTCACGCCGACCCGGCCGTCCCGGCTCGTCCGGCGCAGGCGTCCGTCGACGAGATGCACGTCCCGGAGCAGGACGGCGGCCTGTTCGGCGGCCCGCACCCAGCCCGGCTCGTCGAACAACGCGCCGGCCTCGGTCAGCGCCGCGATGGCCAGGCCGTTCCAGGCGCCCACCACCTTGTCGTCGCGAGCCGGCTGCGGCCGGGTCGCCCGTGCCGCGGCCAGGGCCGCGCGGACCGCCGCGAACCTCGCCGGGTCGCCCGGGTCCGCCGGCAGGCGCAGCACCGACGTACCACGTTCGAAACTGCCCTGCTCGGTGACGCCGAAGACGTCGGCGGCCCACCGGCCGTCTTCCGGCCCGAGGACGGCGACGAGCTGGGCGGGTGCCCAGGCGTAGCTGGCCCCCTCCTCGGGGTGCGCTCCCGCCGGGGCGGCGCTCGCGGGAACGGCGCTCGCGGGAACCGCATCCGCGTCGAGCGCCGAGGCGAACCCCCCCTGGGGGGTGCGCAGATCCGCGAGCAGGAAGGCGGCCGTCTCCCGGGCCACCCGTTCGGCCAGCGCCGACCCGGTGGCCCGCCACAGGTGCAGATAGACCCGCAGCAGCTGCGCGTTGTCGTACAGCATCTTCTCGAAGTGCGGGACCGTCCACGTCGCATCGACGCTGTACCGGGCGAACCCCCCGGCGAGCTGGTCGTAGATGCCCCCACGCGCCATCCGTTCGCAGGTCACCGCGACCATCTCCAGGCTGCGCGCGTCCCCCGTGCGGGCGGAGTGCCGCAGCAGCATCTCGGCGACCATGGACGGCGGGAACTTCGGCGCACCGCCGAATCCACCGTGACGGGCATCGAAGCGGGCCGACAGCCCCGCCACGGCGGTGTCGAGCAGAGCCGGGGTGATCTCGGCGGCGAGACCGGACGCCGGACCGCGCATCGCCGCCTCGGCGAGCCGGCGGGCGATGTCCGCCCCCGACTCCTCGATCTCGTCCCGCCGGGTCTGCCAGGCCTCGGTGACCGCCGCCAGGACCTGGCGGAACGACCCCATGCCGGGCCGGGGACGCGGCGGGAAGTAGGTGCCGGCGAAGAACGGCTCGGCGGTAGGGGTGAGGAACACCGTCATCGGCCAGCCGCCGTGCCCGGTCAGGGCGACGGTGACATCCATGTAGACGGAATCGACGTCGGGCCGCTCCTCCCGATCCACCTTGATGTTGACGAAGTGGTCGTTCATGTACTCGGCGGTCACGGCGTCCTCGAACGACTCGTGCGCCATGACATGGCACCAGTGGCAGGATGCGTAGCCCACCGAGAGCAGCACCGGCACCCCCCGCCGGGCCGCCTCCGCGAAGGCCGCCGGGCTCCAGGGCCACCAGTCGACCGGGTTGTCCGCGTGCTGCAGCAGGTACGGAGACGTCTGCTCCGCGAGCTTGTTAGGCACCCGAACTCCTCATGATCTGTGTCCGCCAGGCCCGCGGAACCCCGTAGGCCTCTGGATATGCAACCAAAGGCGCACCCAGGTAGTCGTAGTCCGCCCTCATCTCCACGCCGCGCCGACGTGATCGGCACGCTTCCTCGACCGGCCCGCCGCGCCGGCGTACCCGGCGGATAGGATTGTGGGACCGCACGATCCCCGCCGTCCGCTCGCTCGACCGCCGTCCGCCAGGCTGCCGTTCCCGCCGCGAGAGCGGTGAGAGGATCGACGTACCAACGAGTTTGGATGGCACGAGCGATGAGTGAGACGGCCGAGCCCGGCACCCGGACCGGCGCCGCGGACACCACGGTGGCACCGACCGACGCGTCCGGCGGGACCACCCCGGCAGCCGCGGGCACCGCGGGCGGCGCCCCCGCCGGGACCGGGGGCGGCGAGCCGAGCTTCCGGTACGACGCCCGGCTCGCCGCCGACATCGAGCGGCGCTGGCAGCACCGGTGGGCCGACGAGGGCACGTTCAACTCGCCGAACCCGGTCGGGCCGCTCTCGGCGGGCTTCGAGAAGGTCGCCGGCCGGGAGCCGTTCTACATCATGGACATGTTCCCCTATCCGAGCGGCTCGGGGCTGCACGTCGGGCACCCGCTGGGGTACATCGGTACCGACGTGTTCGCCCGCTACCTGCGGATGTCCGGCCGGCACGTGCTGCATCCGTTCGGATACGACTCCTTCGGCCTGCCCGCCGAGCAGTACGCGATCAACACGGGCCAGCATCCCCGCGACACCACCAATACCAACATCGCCAACATGCGCCGCCAGCTCTCCCGGCTGGGGCTGGGCCACGACACCCGCCGCGAGATCGCGACGACCGGCGTGGGCTACTACCGCTGGACGCAGTGGATCTTCCAGCAGATCTTCAACAGCTGGTACGACCCGCAGGCCGACCGGGCCCGGCCGATCGCCGAGCTGATCGAGGAGTTCGCCGCGGGCACCCGGGCGCCGGTAGCCGGCCCCGCCGGGGGGAACACGGCCGTGTCGGTTGACGCGGTCCGGGCGGCGAACCCGGCCGGGCTGGCGTGGGCCGAGCTCGACGAAGTGTCCCGCCGGAAGGCCGTCGACGCGCACCGCCTGGCCTACATCTCCGAACAGCTGGTCAACTGGTGCCCGGGGCTGGGCACCGTGCTGGCGAACGAGGAGGTCACCGCCGACGGCCGCAGCGACATCGGGAACTACCCGGTGTTCCGCCGGCCGCTGAAGCAGTGGGTCCTGCGGATCACCGCCTACGCCGAGCGGCTGATCTCCGACCTCGACCTGGTCGACTGGCCGGACTCGATCAAGCAGATGCAGCGCAACTGGATCGGTCCGAGCGAGGGCGCCAGCGTCCAGTTCACCGTCGTCGCCCCCGGCGAGGGGACAGGTGCGTCCAGTCCGTTCGATCTGTTCGATCCCTCCGATCCCTCCGATCCCTCCGGCTCATCGACCGCCCGGCGCATCGAGATCTATACCACCCGCCCGGACACCCTGGCGGGGGCCACCTTCCTGGTGCTTGCGCCCGAACATCCCCTGGTCGACACGCTGATCGCCGACACCTGGCCGACGGGCACCCCGGTGAGCTGGCGCTTCCCGGCGGGACGGCGGGGCGGCGGCACGGAACCGGCGGGCGCCGCCGGGTCGGATGCAGGCACCGCCGGGCCGGAGGCGGGCGCCGATCCGGCGTGGACCCCGCGAGCCGCCGTCGACGCCTACCGGGAGTTCGCGGCCCACCGCAGCGACCGGCAGCGCGGCGAGGAGGTCATCGACCGCACCGGCGTGTTCACCGGCTCGTACGTGCGCAACCCGGTCGGTGGCGGGGTCATCCCGGTCTTCCTGGCCGACTATGTGTTGCTGGGCTACGGCACCGGGGCGATCATGGCGGTGCCGGCACACGACAGCCGGGACTTCTCCTTCGCCCGCGCGTTCGACCTGCCGATCCCCGCCGTGCTGGAGCCGGACGCGGACTGGTACGCCACGCACGGGGTAGTGCCCGCGACTCCATCGGCGCAGTGGCCCGAGGCGTTCAGTGGTGCGGGCGAGTATCGGCCCGGTCCGGCCGGCGCCCCGGTGCTGGTCGGCCTGTCGAAGAGCGAGGCGATCAAGGCCACGGTTCACTGGCTGGAGGAGATCGGCGCCGGCAGGTCGGCGCGATCGTACCGGCTGCGGGACTGGCTGTTCTCCCGCCAGCGGTACTGGGGCGAGCCGTTCCCGATCGTCTTCGACGCCGACGGGCTCCCCCACGCGGTTCCCGACGAGCTGCTGCCGATCGAACTGCCGGAGATGACCGACTTCCGGCCCACGGCGATGGCCGAGGACGACGCGAGCGACCCGCTGCCCCCCCTGGCCCGGGTCGCCGACTGGGTGACGGTCACCCTGGATCTCGGCGACGGGCCGAAGCAGTACCGGCGTGAGACGAACACCATGCCGCAGTGGGCCGGTTCGTGTTGGTACTACCTGCGCTACCTGGACCCGACCAACACCGAGCGCTTCGTCGACCCGACCGTCGAGCGCTACTGGATGGCCGGGCCGGGCGCGGTTCCCGGCGACGGCGGCGTCGATCTGTACGTCGGCGGCGTCGAGCACGCCGTGCTGCACCTGCTCTACGCCCGGTTCTGGCACAAGGTGCTCTACGACCTGGGCCACGTCTCGACCAAGGAGCCGTTCAAGCGGCTGTTCAACCAGGGCTATATCCAGGCGGATGCCTTCACCGACGCCCGAGGCATGTACGTCCCGGCGGCCGAGGTGACGGCGACCCCCGACGGCCGGTTCCTCTTCCAGGGCGCCCCGGTCAACCGGCGCTCGGGCAAGATGGGCAAGAGCCTGAAGAACAGCGTCAGCCCGGACGAGATGTACGACCGGTTCGGCGCCGACACGCTGCGCGTCTACGAGATGGCAATGGGCCCGCTCGACGCCGACCGGCCATGGCACACCGACGACATCGTCGGTTCGCACCGGTTCCTCCAGCGGCTGTGGCGCACCGTCGTCGACGAGACCACCGGGGCGGCCGCCGTCGTCGACGAGCCGTTGGACGACGAGGCTCTTCGCGTCCTGCACCGGACGATCCTCACGGTCACCGCCGAATACGCGGGGCTGCGGTTCAACACCGCGGTCGCCCGGCTCATCGAACTGACCAACTTCGTCAGCAAAAGTTACGGGAAGTCCCCCACCCCCCGCGCGCTCGCCGAGCCGCTCACCCTGATGGCGGCCCCGCTGGCCCCGCACATCGCCGAGGAACTGTGGTCCCGCCTCGGTCACGAGGAGTCGGTCAGCACGGCCGCCTTCCCGATCGGGGATCCGGCGCTGGCCGCCGAGTCGGTCAGGACGATCCCGGTCCAGGTGAACGGGAAGGTCCGGTTCACCCTCGAGGTTCCGGACGGCTCGGCGGAGCAGACGGTTCGCGATCTGCTCGCCGCGCATCCCGAGTTCGCCCGGCAGACCGACGGTCAGACGATCAAGAAGATCATCGTCGTGCCCGGTCGGATCGTGAATATCGCCACCTCCCCCGCCTAACCGGGGTCTGCGGCAGCCGCCTACCGATCGCTCCCCGCGGAGCCCGCGGGGGGTCCGGGCTGGGTCGGCAGGTCCAGCTGCTTGCCGCCACCCGCCGGGCCCGCCGGGCTACCGGCGCCGGCGGTGCCGGGGGTCTCCTCGACGACCTCCCCGTCGATAACCGGCGCATCTCCCCCGGGCAAGGCGGCGGAACCGCGCCCGCCACGGCGCCCGTCTCCACCGTCCAGCCGGCGCATCGCGTTCGGATCAGGATCGCCGCCGGCGAACTCGCCGCTGGCGACGTTCGACCGCATCCGGCGCAGGCTCTTCGAGAGGAAGAAGAAGATCACAATGGATGCCACGATCAGTGCCAGGACAACGAGGAACCCGACGGCTCCGGCGTCGATCTTCCTCTCGACCAGCACGGAAGCGGCGAAGACCTCGTTCACGGCCACGTCCTCACACCTGGTGTCCTCTGGTGTCCGCCACACCTGCTGTTACCGCCCGCCACGGGGACACTCCACGACGGGCGCCAGTTCCGACCCTACGCCCTGCCGTGCGAGCCCTCCGCCTCCGCGGCCACGCACCGTTGAATAGATCACATACTGTTCAAAAAGTCACATGCCGTCCAAAAGGTCACATCACCGGAAAGTCACACACCGTTGAACAGATCGTCTTCGGGCAGCATGCCGACCTCGATGAGAGAACGGGCTAGCTGGTAGTCCTCCGTCGGCCAAGCGTCCCGCTGCGCCTCCAGGGGTATCCGGAACCACCATCCGGTGGGGTCGACCTGGGTGGCGTGGGCGATCAGCGCCCGGTCGCGGGTCTCGAACCAGTCCGCGCACTCCACCTGGGTGGTGAGCCGACCGGTGTCCTCGGCGCGGTCGACCCACTCGGCCAGCCGCTCGGCATAGGGGGACTCCAGACCCCGGGCCATCATCTCCTCGTGGAGAGCGAGGATGCGCTCCTTGTGGAAGGTGAGGTGGTAATAGAGCTTGAGCGGCTGCCAGGGTTCGAGGCCGGCGTCGGCACCGACCTCGGGATAACGGTCGGGATCACCGGCCGCCTCGAACGCCTCCACACTGACCCGATGGGTCATGATGTGGTCGGGATGCGGATACCCGCCCGACTCATCGTAGGTCGTGATGACCTGCGGCCGGAACTGACGGATCAACCGGACCAGCGGACGGGCCGCCTCGTCGAGCGCGATGGTGGCGAACCGCCCGTCCGGAACGGGCGGCGGCGGATCGCCCTCAGGAAGCCCGGAGTCGACGAAGCCGAGCCACTCTTGGCGGACCCCGAGGATGAGCCGGGCAGCCTCCATCTCCTGCCTGCGGATCTCCGCCATCCGGGCGGCGACACCCGGCTGGTCCATCGCGGGATTGAGAATGCTGCCCTCCTCTCCCCCGGTACACGTGACCACGAGCACGTCGGCGCCCTCGCTGGCGTAACGTGCCATGGTGGCGGCGCCCTTGCTGGACTCGTCATCGGGGTGGGCGTGGATGGCCATCAAGCGCAGGCCATGCCGATCGTGGACCGCAGGCATGCGGCCCATTGTTCCTGATGCCCCGGCGTTCCTGATGCCCCGGCGTTGTTCCGAGCTCACTGGCCCGGGTGGTCCGAGCTCGCCCGGGGAACCGCCGGGGCCCGCCCCGCGTTCGGTCTAGAAAAGTCACCCAACGCCGTGGCACAACGCCGTGGCACAATGCACCGTCCGCGCATGCTTCGACGGCAGAGCTGCCGTCGACCGGCGCACCGACATCGTCGTCGGCCCGGTCCGAAGGGCCGATGGACGACGGCCGGTCCCGTCGTCCTCCCACCCCTGCGTGAAGCATTTGTGGTCGAGGTCGAAGGCAAGGGCTGTCGGATCACCCGTAAGGGCTGACCCGCCGGTCCGGGGCTTCCAGGCGGTCCAGACGCCGCCAGAGCCACCAAGCCCGACATCTTCCTTGATTCATTTTGGTATGATGGTCCTTTTGATGTTCACCGAGGAGCGTGACCCGCGTGACGCAGCAGACTTGGCTCACCCAGGAGGCATACGACCGGCTCCGCTCCGAGCTCGACTACCTGACCGGCCCGTGGCGTACGGAGATCGCGACCAAAATTGAAGCTGCCCGCGAGGAGGGCGACCTCAAGGAAAACGGCGGCTACCACGCGGCCAAGGAGGAGCAGGGCAAGCAGGAGGCTCGGATTCGCCAGCTCACGGACCTGCTGCGCGACGCCCAGGTCGGCGAGGCACCCGCGGCGACCGGCGAGGCCGGCCCCGGCACCGTCGTCGAGGTGCGCTTCCCCGGCGAACGGGAGACGGAGAAGTTCCTCATCGGCTCGCGCGAGGACCACAGCACGCCCATCGAGGTCTTCTCCCCGGCGTCCCCGCTGGGCGGCGCGGTGACCGGGCGCAAGGCGGGCGAGACCGTCTCCTACACGCTGCCCAACGGCCGTTCGGCCAAGGTCGAGATCGTCTCGGTGTCGCCCTACTCGGGCTGACTACGCCAGCAGCGGACGACTGCCGACCCGGCTGCGCGGGTGGCGGCATCGGCGTACCGTCGACGGGTGGAGGATCTGCCGGCACAGCCCAGTCATTCCATGCCACCGACCGTGGCATCTCCGGCCCACCCGCCGACGGCCGCCGCCTCGCGGCTCACCACCCTGGGTGAGCTGCGCCGCAGCGGGCACGCGCACCGCCCGGTGCGGACGGAGCTGCGCGACAACCTCGTCGCCCTGATGCGGGGCGACGGCCCCCGGTTCCCGGGCATCGTCGGTTTCGGCGAGACCGTCCTTCCCCAGGTCGAGCGGGCCATCCTGGCCGGTCACGACATCATCTTCCTCGGCGAGCGCGGGCAGGGCAAGACCCGACTCATCCGCACTCTGGTGAGCCTGCTCGACGAGTGGTCGCCGGCCGTCGCCGGCTGTGAGATCAACGACCACCCCTACGCGCCGGTCTGCGGCCGATGCCGCGCGCTGGCGGCCGATCTCGGTGACGCGCTGCCGGTGGTCTGGCGGCACCGCGGCGAGCGGTTCAGCGAGAAGCTCGCGGCCCCGGACACAAGCGTCGGCGACCTCATCGGCGACGTCGACCCGGTGAAAGTCGCCGAGGGCCGCACGCTCGGCGATCCCGAGACGGTCCACTACGGGCTGGTGCCGCGCACCAACCGCGGGATCTTCAGCGTCAACGAGCTGCCCGACCTCGCCGGACGGATCCAGGTCGCGCTGCTCAACGTGCTGGAGGAGCGGGACATCCAGGTCCGCGGCTACCTGCTCCGGCTGCCGCTGGACCTGCTGCTGGTCGCTTCGGCCAACCCCGAGGACTACACCAACCGAGGGCGGATCATCACGCCGCTCAAGGACCGGTTCGGCGCCGAGATCCGCACCCACTACCCGCTGCACCTCACCGACGAACTGGCGCTGATCCGCCAGGAGGCGGTGATGTCCTGGGCGGGGTCCCCGCTCGGCGCGCCGGAAATACCCGATCACCTGGTGGAGATCGTGGCCCGGTTCACCCGGCTGGTGCGCGACGCCCCCCAGGTCGACCAGCGCTCGGGGGTATCGGCCCGGCTGTCGGTGGCCGCGGCCGAGACGGTGGCGGCCTCGGCGGTCCGCCGCGCGGCGCTGACCGGCGAGGAGACGCCCACCGCACGGGTGGTCGACCTCGCCGCGATCGTCCCGGCAGTACGCGGCAAGGTCGAGTTCGACCAGCTGGAGGAGGACCGGGAGGACGAGGTCCTCGCGCTGCTGCTGCGCCGCGCGGTGGCCGAGACGTTCCGGGCGAGGCTGGCCGGCGCGGACCTCACCGGCCTGCAGGCCCGCTTCGACGCGGCTGGCCCGGTCGAGACCGGCGACCTGGTAGCGGCGGCCGAGCTGCTGCGCCGGGTCGGGCCGGTGCCCGGGCTCGCGGCGATCCTGACCAGGCTCGGCGTGGACGGGGCGGAGTCGCCGGGGCTCGCGGCGGCCGCACTGGAGCTGGCGATGGAGGGACTGCACCTCAACCGTCGGTTGGCCAAGGAAGAGCTTCCCGGACGGACCGTCTACGGCACCTGACCCGGCGGCACCTGACCTCGCACGGAAGCTTCCAGGAGGAACAGTGAGTTCCGGAACATTCCGTTATGGCCCGTGGGACGGCGGACCCGATCCACTCGCCTCCCCCTTCACCGCGTCCGACGCCCTGGATGAGATGTCCCGCCAGATTCTGGAGGGACGCACCCCGCGGGAGGCGCTGGAGTCGCTGCTGCGCCGGGGCATGCCGGGCCGGCGTGGTCTGGACGACATGCGCCGGGCCGTCGAGCGGCACCGGCGGGAGGCCCGGTCCCGCGGCCGGATGGACGGGACGCTCCAGGAGGTCCGCCGGCTGCTCGACACCGCCGTGGGCCAGGAACGGGCGGCGCTGTTCCCCGACCCCTCCGACGACGCCTGGCTGCGCGAGGCCGAGCTGGACGCGCTGCCCGCGGACCCCGCCCGTGCGGTGCGCTCGCTCGCCGAGTACGACTGGCGGTCCCCGCCGGCCCGCGAGACGTACGAGAAGATCTCCGAGCTGCTGCGTCGCGAGGTCCTCGATTCCCAGTTCAAGGGAATGAAGCAGGCCCTGGAAGGGGCCGCGCCCGAAGACTTCGCCCGGATCCGGGAGATGGTCGCCGCGCTCAACGCCCTGTTGGAGGCGGACGCCCGTGGTGAGGACACCGACGAGGCGTTCGCCCGGTTCATGCGGGAGTTCGGCGACTTCTTCCCGGAGAACCCCGGCTCGCTGGAGGAACTGGTCGACGCGCTGGCCCGCCGGGCCGCCGCCGCCGCGCGGTTACTGGCCGGGCTCACCCCGCAGCAGCGCTCCGAACTCGCCGACCTGATGTCCACGGCGATGGAGGACCTGGGGCTCGCCGTAGAGATGTCACGACTGGCGCAGGCGCTGCGCGCGTCCCGACCGGACCTCAACTGGGGTGGACGGGTGCGGGGGCGGGCCGGCCGGTTGGGCAACGGCCTGACCGGCGAGGAACCGCTCGGCCTCGGCGACGCCACCACCGCGCTGGAGGAGCTCGCGGAGCTGGACGAACTGGCCGCCGCGCTGGGGCAGGACTACGCCGGGGCATCCCTGGAGGACGTCGACCCCGAGGCGGTGGCCCGGGCGCTGGGCCGGTCCGCCGTCGACGATCTGCGGGGGCTGCAGGAGATCGAACGGGAGCTGGAACGGCAGGGATTCCTCACCCGCCGGGCCGGGAGCCTCGAGCTCACCCCACGGGCGGTGCGCCGGATCGGGCAGGCCGCGCTGGCCCGGATCTTCCGGCAGATCTCCGCCCGAGGCCGCGGGGATCACAGTGTGACCGACGCGGGTTCCGCCGGGGATCTGCTGGGCACCTCCCGGGCCTGGCAGTTCGGCGACACCCAGCCGATCGACGTCGTCCGCACAGTCCGCAACGCGGTGCTGCGCGGCGGTCCGCCCGGCCGGGGCCACCCGATCCGCCTGGCGGTGGCCGACTTCGAGGTCGCCGAGACGGAGCGCCGCGCCACGGCGGCGGTGTGCCTGCTCGTCGACCTGTCCTACTCGATGGCGCTGCGGGGCACCTGGGGCATCGCGAAGTCGACGGCACTCGCGCTGCACACGCTCGTCAGCACGTCGTTCCCGCAAGACAAGATCCACATTGTCGGCTTCTCGGACTACGCCCGGGAGCTGCGGCCGGTCGAGCTCGCCGGACTCGACTCCGAGATGGTGCAGGGCACGAACCTGCAGCACGCCCTGCTCATCGCGGGCCGGCTGCTGAGCCGCTACCCGCAGGCGGAGCCGGTCATCATGGTAGTCACCGACGGTGAGCCCACCGCGCACCTGCTGCGCGACGGGACTCCCTCGTTCTCCTGGCCGCCGATGCCCGAGACCCTGGAGCTGACCCTGGCCGAGGTCGACCGGCTCACCCGGCGCGGCGTGACCGTCAATGTGTTCATGCTCGACGACGAGCCACGGCTGGTGCAGTTCGTCGAGGAGATGGCCAGACGCAACGGCGGGCGGGTTCTCTCACCCGATCCCGCCGCCCTCGGCAACTACGTCATCCGGGACTACCTGCGGGCCCGGGGCAGGCACCGCACCGTCCGCTGACCGCCGCGCCGCCCCGCCCGGCTCGGCGGCGAGGCGTTCCCAGAACTCGACCGCGAGCTCCTCGTAGCCGAGCCCGAGATCGAGGGCCCGGCGCAGCGACCAGGCCAGGGCACCCGCGGGCAGCGCGGTCAGGGAGCGGTACACCTCCAGGTGAGCGCGATGCGCCGCCGCCTGGGCCCGCGCGAGCCGGCTGACATCACCCGGCCGGCCCAGATCGACGAATGCCAGCTTGAGCAAGCCGGGATCGCGCAGCTCGGTGCGCCCGGCCTCCGGGACGGCGAGCCACGCGGCCAACCTGCTCCGGCCGGCGCCGGTCAGGCGAAAGATCCACCGCCTGCGGCCGGACTCCTCCCGTTCCTCAGAAAGGAGTCCGGCCGCGGCAAGGCGGGGCGGCTCCTTGTAGAGCTGGGCGTACGGAAACGACCAGAAGTTACCGATCGAGCCGGCAACCGCGACCTTGAGCTCGTACGGAGTGGCACTGCCACACCGCGCTACCTCCCCCAGGACCAGATACGACACCGGCGTCAGCGCGATTCCAGCCATGGTCTCGATGATATGGCTTGAATGATACGGGTTGATAGGTACTGTCTTTTCCGGACTATCTACCACATAGCTGTCTTACGCCTACAGTCCTCTCCAGCCGACCCATGGAGATGGGTCGACGAGGCCGGGAGGTGTTGCCCGCCGACCCACCCGTCCCACAACGCCCGCGAGCCGCCACAGAAGGCGACAGTACTGCTACTCTGCGCTGTCGTGACGTCACGGAGTGCAGACCAGGAGTGCGAGGGGCGGGCGGGCGCGGCACGCCTCCGACCACTCCCGCCGACGGATGTACCCGGCGCCACCCGAGCCCGCCCACGCCCGCCCGCGCGATCGAGGCTCGCCGTCGCGATCCTGCTGACGGCGGGCGTCGCGCTGGCACCCGCGGCCCTTCCGGCCAGCCCCGCCCAGGCGGCGTCGGCCACCGGGCGAGGGGGCGCGCCGATTGCCGCCACGTACCCGGGATCCACCGCGGGACAGCTCCTCTCGGCGCCGGGGGCGGTGACCCTCGCCGAGCAGCGCGAGGTCGAACGGTACTGGAGCGCGGAGCGGCGGGCCCGAGCCTTCGGGGCCCGCACGAACGACCATGCCGATGCCGCCCCCCTCAGTCCCGGGCCGGCCCCGCCTGCCGTCGGCGGCTCCGAAACGGCCGCGAGCGGCGCTCCCCCGCCCCCGAGCGCCGGAATGCCCTACACCCGGGGCGGGCTGGTGACCACGACCACCGGCCGGTTGTTCGCCACCATCGGCGGCGGTGACTACGCCTGCTCCGCGAGCGTCGTGTCCAGCCCCAATCGTGACCTCGTAGTCACCGCGGGGCACTGCGTGCACGGCGGTACCGGGGAACAGTTCGCGCGGAACGTCATCTTCATCCCCGGGTTCGACAACGGCGCGATGCCCTACGGCATCTGGACCGCCCGCCGGCTCACCGTGACGTCCGGTTGGGCCCATCGGGGCGACTTCGACGTCGACACCGGCTTCGCCCTGTTCAACCCGTCCCCGTCCCGCGGCCGTCATCTCGAGGACACGGTCGGGTCCCAGGGCATCGCCTTCGATCTTCCGGGGACGTATCCGCAGTACACCTTCGGCTACCCACGGCTGCCCCCCTACGACGGCAGCCAGCTCGTCTACTGCGCCGGCCCCGGCTTCGGCGACCCCTACGGCAGCCCGTCGATCGGCGTCGCCTGCCGCATGACGGCCGGCGCCAGCGGCGGGCCACTGCTCACCGGCCTCGGCCGGCTCGGTTCCGGGCACGGCTGGGTCAACGGGGTGATCAGCTACGCCTATGCCGGAGTCAACGACAAGCTATACGGAACTCACTTCGGCGACGTGGTGAAGTCACTCTACTATCAGTCCTACCGGCTCTAGCGGATCGCCGTCCCCCGGGATACAGCCGGCTGACGACGATCGATACCTTCTGTGCATGCCGCATTCGGGCAGCTTCGGGCTCCTCCTGACCGTGCACGTCGTCGTCGGGGTCCTCGTCATCGGTCCACTGACACTGATCACCGTGGTCACCCCGCGCCTGCTGCGGTTGGGGGCCGGCGCCCTGCCGATCCTGCGCCTGTGCGTGCGGATGATCCGGGCCCTCACGCTCGCCTCACTGCTCATCGTCGTGACGGGCCTCGGGCTGGTGAATCAGGGATCATTCGGCAGCGTGCGGTCGCTGGGCGACCCCTGGCTGTCGGGTGCCCTCGTGCTGTGGGTGGTGGCCACGGGGATCTCGCTGGGCATAATCGCGCCCGGGCTCGCCCACGCCGTCAAGGAGATCGACGCGGGCGGTGACACGCATCGGCGTACCCTTCCAATCATGGGGGGTGTCGCCGTGAGCACCGCCTGCTGGGTACTGATCATTGCTTCCATGGTCATCAAACCCGGGACCTGACTCGGCCGGGCCACCGCGACGATCCGGGCGGGTCGGCGCTCAGCTCGCCTGCGCGAGCGTCCCGCGACGATCGACTCCCCCGCGATGCACGGCCTCCCCGCGATGCACGACATCGTCAAGCTTGTCCAGGATGCGGCCCCAGACCTGGCGGGGGAGCTCATGCCCCATCCCGTCGATCTCCAGCAGCTCCGCGAGCGGGATCGCCGCAGCCGTCAACCGACCACCGAGGACCGGGACGAGCGGGTCCGCGTCACCGTGGACGACGAGGGTGGGGACCGGGAGCCGCGCGAGCCCGGGGGTGCGGTCGGGCGCCGCGAGCACGGCGGCGATCTGGCGCATGGCCCCGACCGGGTTCGGGCGACGGCCCCATTGGATCTCGGCCCGCCGCCGCAGCCACGCCACGTCCGGCTCGAACAGCGGCGAGCCCAGGACCTCCTGTGCCTCGTGCCCGGCGAGGACGAACTCCTCCAGGTCGGCCGGCGCCGGCCGCAGGAATAGCGCGATCGCCTCGGCGGTCGGCTGCACCCGGTGGTCACCCGGATGGGACATCATCGAGGTGAGGCTGCGCACCCGCTCGGGGTTCCCGAGGGCCGCGATCTGGGCGATCATGCCACCCATCGAGCTGCCCATCAGGTGCGCCGACTCGATTCCGAGGGCGGTCAGCAGGCCGATTGCGTCCGCGGCCAGGTCCTCGAGCCGGTAGGTGGCGAGGTCGAAGCGACCGCTCAGGATCGCTGCCAGGTCGGGCCGACCGAGCTGGTCGAGATGAGTGGACAGTCCCACGTCCCGGTTGTCGAAGATGATCGTTCGATAACCGCGACGGCCGAGCGCGGCCAGCAGGTCCGGGTGCCAGCCTACGAGCTGCTGCCCGAGGCCGCCGATCAGGAGCAGCGGCAACCCGTCCTCGTCGCCGTGGATCTCGTAGGCGAGGTCGATGCCGTTGACCGAGACGATGCCCATGGTCGGAAGGTAGCCATCCCATGGCGCCGGCGCACGAGTTCCGCCGGCAATCGGCCGGAGGTCACCCGAAAGGGCCAGGCGGATGCCGGCAGCGCGGCCGTCGAGCGGCGAACACCCCACCCGTCAACTACTTTAGGTAATCACTCGACCTCCTATAGCGATTATCCTGCTGGGCAACCCCACCGGACGGGCACACGTGATCTTTCCGACGATCGAGTTTGCGGCGTTCCTTGTCGTGGTGCTGGCGATCTCCTGGCTGCTGATGCCCCGGCCGAGGCTGTGGAAGCCGTTCATCCTCGGGGCGTCGTATTTCTTCTACGGCTTCGCGGACGCGCGCTTCGTGCTGCTGATCGTGGCCTCCACCTTGATCAACCAGGGCGCCGCCGTCGCGATCCACCGCTGGCGCGACCGCCGCATCCTCATCGCCGCGATCGTCTGCGACCTCGGCCTGCTCGGCTGGTTCAAGTACTACAGCTTCTTCGCCCTGTCGGTGGACCGCGCGCTGGCCGAGATCGGCCTCCCCACAGCGCTGCCCCTGCTCCAGGTGGCGCTGCCGATCGGGATCTCGTTCTTCACCTTCCAGGCGCTGTCCTACGTCATCGACGTCCATCGCGGCACCAGCGCACCCGCGTCGCTGCTGGACTTCGCCGTGTACGAGGCGTTCTTCCCGCACCTGGTCGCCGGTCCCATCGTGCGTGCGCGCGAGTTCATCCCCCAGCTCGCCACGCCACGGGACCCGAACCAGGTCCAAGCCACCCGGGCCGTGTTCCTGATCGTGGGCGGCCTGGTCAAGAAGGTGGTGCTCGCCGACCTGATCGCCTCGCGCCTCGTCGACCCCGTCTTCGACGCGCCCGGCCAGCACTCGTCGCTGGAGATCGCCACGGCCGTCTACGGCTACGCCGTGCAGATCTACTGTGACTTCTCGGCGTACTCCGACATCGCGATCGGGATCGCCCTCCTGCTCGGCTTCCGCTTCCCGGATAACTTCGACCGTCCCTACGCGGCCACCACCCTGCAGGACTTCTGGCGCCGCTGGCACATGACCCTGTCCCGATGGCTCCGGGACTACGTCTACCTACCACTCGGAGGGAACCGGAAGGGGCGTCGGCGCACCTACCTCAACATCATGATTACCATGACTCTGGGTGGTCTCTGGCACGGCGCCGCCTGGACGTTCGTCCTGTGGGGAGCGCTGCACGGCGGTGGCCTGGTGACCGAACGCCGGATACGTGCCCGACGGGCGGACCGGATCCGGGCGACGGAATGGGCACGAGCCACGGGGCAGGCCCGAGCCACAGGACAGGAGCAGATCACGGGACAGGCCGAATCGGCGGGGCTCTCCGCGATGCCGCTACCCCGGCCGGGATCGGAGAGCCCCGCACCGGTCCTTTCCCCTGGCGGATCCAGCGCCGTTGCTGGTCCCGGTCTCGCTGCCGGCTCCAGCACCGCCGACAGCCCCGCGGGGACGCCGACCACGGCGAGCCGCAGGACGATCACCGCCACACAGGCCTCACTTCCCGAAGCGGCCCCCAATCCGATCCGCGCCTGGGCCGGCCGGCTGGCCGTCTTCCACTTCGTGTGTGCCACCTGGGTCCTGTTCCGAGCGCCCGACCTGGCAACGGCGCGCGAGCTCGCCGTCCGGCTGTTCACCGCGGGCGGACCGGCGCCGCTGGTCACTCCGACGGTCCTCGCCGCCATCGGGGTGGGACTGGCCACCGCCGCCGTCCCGCGCGCCTGGTGGATCCACGCGCAGGTCGCCTTCGCCCAACTGCGCCTTGGCGCCCAGATCGCGCTGCTCACCCTGAGCATCATGATCATTTATGCGATCGTCGGCCCGCAGGACGTCGCGCCGTTCATCTACTTCCACTTCTGAGTCACGCTCGCCTGCTCTCCCCGTCCCGATCCCGGTGCCGGAGCCGGTGCCGGAGCGTTGCCCCGGCCGGGGCCGCCCAGGCCGGACGATACGAGCGGCGGAGAGCGGAGCCTTGACTTAAGGTAATCGAACAACAACGCCTGATCACATTCCGGGACATCTGTGACCTGCGCCGACGAAGCCGAGGGACGATGACTGAGCGTGAAGATCCGGCGCCACCGGGGTCACCGGGGTCACCGGGGCCACCGGCGACCGCACCCGCGGCGACCACCGGCGTCGTCCGGGCCCGGCAGGCCTTCCTGCTGGTAGCCGTCACCCTGGGTCTGCTGGCGGTGCTCCGCGCCTCAGCGATGGTGCACGGGGGCGAGGGCATGCGCCCAGGACTCACCCGCACGCTCGTGCTGGGCATGGCCCGGCCGATCGAACGGATCACCCGGACCGTCCACCTCGACGAACCGGACCGGTGGTTGTCGCGCGCGTTCGGTCACGACGCCAAGCCCGGCGGCACCTTCTCCGAGCTGGCATCGGCGGCCAGTCGGGCTGAAGCCGAGCCCGATCACCCTGGCGCCTCCGGGCCGGGCGCCGCCGGTTCCCACCGCTCCCCACTGCCACCGCGCCATCCGACCGCGGCCGATCCGCTGCGCGTCCTGGTCACCGGGGACTCGCTGACAGAATCACTCGGTCCGACCATCATGAACAGTGCGCCCGCCACGATCCGGGCACAGACCGAGACGCGGTTCGGCACGGGCCTGGTGCGGCCCGACTTCTTCGACTGGGCCACCCATGCCCGGGCGCAGATCACGCAGCGCAACCCGGAGCTGGTGATCGTCGCCATGGGCGGGAACGACGGCCAGGGCATCACGCTTCCGGACGGAACCGTCCTGCCGGCCGGATCGGACGCGTGGGCCGCCGAGTACCGACGGCGTGCCATCGTCGTGATGCGGATCTGGAGCGGCGACGGGGCCCGCCGAGTGCTGTGGCTCAGCCTCCCGCCGGCCCGGCCGGACCAGCTGAACGGCTACTTCCGCCGACTGAACGAGGCGACCCTCGACGCCACGACCAGGGTGGTCGGAGCCCGATATCTCGACCTCACCCCGTGGTTGTCGAAGAACGGCGCGTACAGCGACTACCTCACCGGCACGGACGGTAACACCGTCCTGGCCCGGGCCCGTGACGGCGTGCACCTGAGTCTCGACGGCGCGCGGATCGCCGCGGGACACATTCTGGAGACCGTGCGCAGCACGTGGAACCTGCGGTGAACGACGATCGGAGCGACCGGCGGAGGCCGGACCGAGCGAACGCTCAACGGGGGCGGAACCCGAAGCCCACGCCGTCCAGATCCCGGCGGGCAGCCAGCACCGCGACCCGGGCGGCGGCCAGGACGTCGCGACCGGACGGCGCCGCCGCACCGGACACCGAGATCGCGGCGACCAGATCGTCGGCGAGGACCGCGAGCTGGTCGGTCAGGGCGTGCGGCGCCAGCCGCGGTGGACGAGCGCGGGCCGGCACTCCCGTGCCGGCCCGCTCGCCGAGCGATGCCAGTTCGTCGAGCAGCCGAACGGCCCGCTCCGCCCTGGTGCCACCGGATTCCACCGGAACATCCCATGATGACCCGGACCAGCACCGAAGGCGGTGAATCAGCAGGCCGACCTCACGGGTGAGATCACGGACCTCGTCGGACATCCGGGCAGGATACCTGACGATGACGGGAACGGGTCTTGCTCTCTACTGTGGTATAGGGCACCCTCCAGACATGGTCCGTTGACGTCGGGTTTCATCTCAGGAGGCGCGCATGTCGCTGAACCGCTCCGCCCAGACCCACCAGATCCTCATCGAACGGATACCGAAGGCAACCGGCCACGACGTGAACCACTGGCTCGATCGGCTCGACGACGGACCCGGCCTGCTCCGCTTCGCGGAGCGCGTCAACTGGCTGCGAGCCGAGCACGACCTGCCGCACTGCTATGCGGCGGCCCTGGTCCATGAGGCCGATCTGCGGCGGCGGGCGATCCGCGCGTAGGCACCTCGGCAGCGTCGGCACCTCGGCAGCGTCGAACGCGCAGGCTCAGCCGCCCGGTGAGGTATCGAGGTAAGGCGCGGGTACCCGGCGCGGGACGCGGACGCGGTCCGCACCGTTGACGCGCCGGGTCGACCACCGGGCACATCACAATGACTACATGGACCTCGACGCAGCCACGGAGTTCGTACGCGATCATCACCGGGCGGTACTCAGCACCACCCACCGGGACGGCACGCCCCAGATGTCACCGGTGACCGTCGGGGTGGATACCGACGGGCATCTGCAGATCAGCAGCCGGCTCACCGCCTACAAGGTCCGCCACATCGAGCGGGATCCGACCGTACGGATCTGTGTGTTCCCCGATGAGTTCTTCGGGCCCTGGGTGCAGATCAACGGAACCGCCGAAGTCATCCGGCTACCGGCGGCGATGGACCTCCTGATCGCCTATTACCGAGACATCGCGGGTGAGCATCCCGACTGGGACAACTACCGGGCGGCGATGATCCGCGATCAGCGATGCATCATCCAGATCACTCCGCGGTCGGCGGGGCCGGACGTCTCCGGCTGAGGACCAGGCTTGAGGACACCGTTGCATAAGAGCGCCCTGACCCTGCCCGCCCTGACCTGATCGTCGGCGGGGCCTCGGCCCCACGACGGACCCGCGCGCTACTGCCGCAGCTTGGAGAGCAGGCGCAGCATCTCCAGGTAGACCCAGACGAAGCCGATCAGCAGGCCGAATCCCGCCCGCCACGCCTCGGAACGCGGCGCATGGGACTCGATCGCCCGCTCGATGTAGTCGAAGTCGAGGATGAACTGCAGGCTCGCGACGCCGAGCACGAGCACGCTGAACAGGATGCCGAGCGGCGTCGCATCGTTGATCACCGGCAGGTGGCTTCCACTGGTGGCCCTGATCACGAGGTCGGTCAGGCCGAGGAGCACGATCCCGAGGAGCACGCCGAACACGATGCGGGCCATCCGGGGGGTGGCCCGCAGCCGGCCGCTACGGTAGGCAACCAGCATCGCGACGAAGATCAGACCGGTCCCGAGCAGGGCCTGTGGGATGATGCCGTTGAAGGTGTCCTCGTAGTAGCGCGAGACCGCCCCGACCGCCACCCCTTCGATCAGGGCAAAGGCGATGATGAGCGGCGGACTGATCAGGTTGCGAAACGAGACGAACAGGCTGATCGTCAGGGCGACGAGGCCGGCCCCCAGCGCAATGCCGGGCGAGTCCGGTGCGAGGGCCCAGCCGACCGCGCCACCGGCCGCCAGCAGCGCGAACAGCCCCAGCGTGTGCACGACGACGTCGTCGATCGTGAGGGTGGTGGGCTGGCGGTAGTGGCTCGCCAGCTCCTCGGGGGTCGGCGTGGGAGGAGACGCGAAACCACCACGACGGAACGCGGGGTTCGAGGAACGAAGGTCGGCCATGGAGCCGGCTCCTCTCGGTCGCCTCCGGGGAGGCATCACCCTCGGTGACTACAGCCTACGTCACCGTATGGAACGTTCCTTGGGACGCAGGAGTTCCCGGCGCACCGGACACGGTGGACGGCGACAAGACATCGCGACGCACGCCCACGCGCATCCTCACAGCGACGAAGCCTTCCCCTCGTCGGCCGCGGTTCATCGGTCAGATGCCCGGATGACCGAGAAAGGATTGTGCCGGTGGTCGGAGTCGAACCGACACTCGAGCTGTTTTTAGGACAGCCTCCTCTACCAGTTGGGATACACCGGCTCGTCTACATCGCTGATGTTTCTACCACGCTACGTAGGGTCTGGGAATAACACATGCGGAAAAAGTGGTCCGGAGATGGCGGCACGACCGAAAGCGTGACTCATCGTGACGAGGATGTCGACTGTTCGCCATCCCCTTCGATCAGTGGACAACCCAGATCTCTAAGGGATCGTCATTAAATAAGTTGATCATTTGATCTGTGTTTAGG
>NZ_CDWTMO010000033.1:0-12092 GCF_977946435.1 Frankia sp. CgKIO3
GACCGCCTGCTTGTGTTCGTAGTCCCAGGTGTCGCTGATCCACTTCCAGAACAGCATCGGGAACACGTAGGTCTTGTAGTCGGCCGCGTCGACGGGGCCGCGGAGTGCGTTGGCCGCAGCCCACAACCGCGACTCAAGGTCGGTCTGTGTGATCACAGGCGGATGGGATCCTTCGTCGTGATGGCAGTGGTCCAATCATGCCGTGCTCGGCGGGTGCGTCGGACGGCCACCCGCCCCCGCGCGGGTCGGGCCGTCGCACCACACAGGGGCGCCGACGGTACAGCACGGAAGTACAGCAACCGGCCCGGCTACGGCTGATCGAGACCAGCCGTTCGGCTCCGTGCCACATGACAGTCCTCTGCCCGGCGACCGATCATTTGTGGACGATGACCTGCGGCTACCTACCTGCGTCGCGCATGGCCGGGACCATCGTCGGCTCGTCCTGGGGCGTGACCCCCGTCCCGGCGACGCCACGATCCACGAGATCGATGTCCCAGAGGAATTCTGACGTCACTGTTGTCGACGCACGTCGTCGCTCGGCCGGCCGTCCCCTGGTCGGCCCTTGTTCCCCTCCTACCGGCCATGCGACGACGTGGCCGTTGCAGTCCGGTCAGGCCTCGCGTGGAACTGTCCGACCTCGGCGAAGGTTTCGTTGTTGACCAGTGGCGGATCGCCGCGTCCGGTGGCTGGTCACGCTGGTAGGGACGCCGGGAGTGTGTCGGCTCCCGACGCCCCGAAGATGACCGAGCGTGATAAGAGTCCCGGGCGCGGCCTCGCGATCAGAACTGCCAGTTTTGATCATTCTGGTGCGGACATGGTGCGGACATGGTGCGGACATGGTGCGGACACCGGTCCCGCTTTTCGCCACTCAGCAGCTCTCGCGATCACTTGTCCGCGACGCGGAAACCCCTGCACTGCGGACGTTTCCGTCTACTCTTGCTCGTCGGCACTTGGTGGGCGGGGGAGTTCGATTCCCGCCACCTCCACCGATGCCGCGCGGGGTCGTCCACGAGGGACGGCCCCGCTACCAGCAGAAACACCATCCGCTTTTACGATCCCGCCACCTTCACCGCTGCGGCCACCGCCTCCGCTGCCTTCCGCCCCGCCGACCGCAACAGATGGGCGTACAGGTTCCCGGTAGGCTCGCGGTTATGACCGTCATGCCGTTCACCGAGGCGCGTAACCGCCTGTCGGAGCTCATCGACGAGGTGGAGCGAACTCATGATCGGGTGGAGATCACCCGCCATGGGCATGCCGTGGCAGTCCTGATCTCTCCCGATGATCTGGCGGCGCTGGAGGAGACGCTGGACGTGCTGGCGAGCCGGGAGGCGATGCGGCAGCTTGCGGAGTCCCGAGACGCGGTCGAGGCCGGTGACGTTCTCGATGCCGAGGAACTCGCCGCGCTCATGACAAAACGGGCGCGGAGCGCCGACCGGCCCGACGTGAGGTGACCGAGGCCGGTGAGCAGCCGTTCGAACTCCGGATCACCGGTCCCGCGGCTCGCGCTCTCGCCAGCCGACTGCCCGAGAAGATCGCGGCGGCTGTCCGCGAGTTCATCACGACCATGCTTCTGGACAACCCCCACCGGCTCGGTAAACGACTCCTCCTCCCGCCGTACGAGGGCACCTGCTCCGCTCGACGCGGCGGCTACCGCGTGCTGTACAAAATCGATGAGGAAAACCGCACCGTGACCGTGACTGTGACCGCCGTCGAGCACCGGTCTGGCGCGTACCGCTCCCGCTGACCGCGAGACGTGTCCATTCAGGTGGCGCCGGTAGGTCGTTGGCCTGTGGGTTTGTGATGGGATGACACGTCGGGGCGGGCGCTTGATCGGATTCGGTGGATCGTAATGGTCGGAGGTTGTGTCCGGTCTGTCGCCTGATAGCACCTTCTCGCGGGTGTCCCCGTTACCGTTGCAGCCGACGCGACCCATGATCACCAGGATACGGCGGGCGGCTCCCTGGTGGTACCATGCACCCGATTCAGGGAAGGGAGCGCGGCGGCGGCCATCGCGGCTCCGTAGCGCTCGGCCCCCGCGCTGAACACCGGGCAGGGGATCATCACGGGTACGGTCACCGGGCAGAAGCGGACGTGGTCGGGTCCGCGGACGACCACGGTGCCGTCCGGTCGGCAGGGCTCACCGGCCTGGCAGGGCAGTCGGTCGCTCCATCGACCGCGCATGGTGACCGCAAGGTCGGCGAAGACGACTTCCGTGCCGTCGTGCGCCGCGGCGATCGCCCGCCACATCCGGTCGAGGTCGGTCATCCCGTCCGCGCGGACGGGCTGGTCGGGCCGGGGTGGCGCCACCACGAGACGGACCTGTACCCCGGCCTCGCGTAACAACCGGACGGCGGCACCGGTGTCGGCGGGGTAGGCCGTCGCGACGTCGCGTCCCCGCATGCACGCCGATATCGTGTTTCCGGAGAAGGCCAGCACGGCGACCGTCGGCCGCCAGGCGCGGATCTCGACATCGACATCGGCGAGCCAGTCGCAGGGCGCGGTCCCACCGAAGGTACGTACCAGAACCTGCGCGCCGCCCTCTGTCGCGAGCCGGCTGAACGTCTCCCGGGCCTCCCAGGCCAGCGAGTCGCCCCAGAGCACGATCCGAGCCGGCGCCGGGCGTGCGGTGTCGATGATCCGGCCGCCCCAGCCGGCCCATACCTTGCCGGCCCCGAGTATCGGCAGTGCCAGCAGGAGCAGCGTTAGCAGGAGCAGCGCCAGCAGGAGAAGGAAGGCGACTGGTGGGAGGACGACGGCGAGCACGCCGCCGCGGTCCTTGCGACCGGGCGGTCGAGGCCTGCCGGGCCACCGGTTCCGGACGGCATCCGGAACCGGTGGATTCACGGTCGGGGTGCTGCGGGCCGACGGTGACATCGGATTCCGGTTTCCCTCACCGCCGGTCCGGTTGGGCTGTCCCGGCTGGCCGGGCTGGTTCGGGCACGGCCAGGGAAGAGGCCGTCGACGGATCGGCCTGTGGCCTGGCGTGTTCGGTCAGGCCGATCCGCTCCTGCAAGCGACGCAGCGGTCCCGGCGCCCACCACGCGATCGGCGCGACGAGCCGGAGTACCGAGGGCACCAGCAGGCCGCGCACCACGTAGGCGTCGAGCAGCACCGCCAGCGCGAGGCCCAGCCCGAGCAGCTTCAGGGCGGCGACCGACGAGGTCGTGAAGCCCGCGAAGACGACGGCGAGCAGCAGGGCCGCGAAGGTCACGATCCGTCCAGTGTGGCCGAGTGCCGTCGCCACCGAGCCGATCGGGTCGCCGGTCCGGTCGTACTCCTCTCTGACCCTGGAGAGCAGGAACACGCCGTGGTCCATGGACACGCCGAAGGCCACGCAGAACACGAGCACCGGGATGCCGGCGGGCAGGCTGCCGGTCGCGGTGACGTCCAACAGGCCGGCGAGATAACCGTCCTGGAAGATCCACACGAGTGGCCCGAAGACCGCCGCCATCGTGAGCATGTTCAGCGCCAGCGCGGACAGCGGTACGACGATGGAACCGAGCATGAGGAACAACGCGACGAAGGTGACCAGCGCGATTACCGCGCCGGCCAGCGGGGCTCGGGAGGCGATCGCGTCGATCGTGTCGACCCGCTCGGCCGCCTGGCCGCCGACGAGGGCCGGGAACGGCGCCGGGACCGCACGCAGGCCGCGTACCAGCCGGGTGCCTTCGGCGGAGATCGGTTTGACGACCGGAACCACCGATAGATAGACGGCATCCGCGACGGCCTGGCGTGGGCGCGCCGCGGGCGTCGCCCCACCCAGCCGCCGGCCGTCCAGGTAGCTGCCGTCCGGGGCGTCCACCCGGGCCACTCCGTCAACGCGCGAGAGCGCGGCCGCGTACCCGGCGACCGCCGCCTCGCCGGGCGGCCCGGGGACATCCACGCGGACGACCCGCAATGGGCTGCTCTCCCGCCCGTCGAAGCCCGCCCGCAGGATCTCGGCCGCCGATCGGGCCGCGCTCGACGGAGGCAGGTTCCGATCGTCGTTGACGCCCAGGGAGAGATGGCCGATCGGAACGGCCGCGAGCACGAACAGCGCGACCGTCGGCACGAGGACCAGGACCGGCCGGCGCATGACGGCGATCGCGGTCCGGTACCAGAAGGCTGGTTCGGCCGGTGCCGCCGGTGCGGCCGCGGCGCCGTCCGGCCGTTCCCCGTCCCCGCGCCGCTCCCGCCACCAGCGCCGCGACGGGCGGGCGATCACCCGATCGCCGAGGGCCGTGAGCAGGACGGGCACCACGAGGACGGCCGACAATCCGGCGAGCGCGGTGGCCGCCATGCCGGCGTACGCCATCGACCGGAGGAACGGCAGCGGGAAGAGAGCGAGCCCGATGAGGGCGATGGCAACGGTGGCGGCCGAGAAGACGACCGTCAGGCCCGCCGCCCGGATCGTGCGGGCAAGCGCCGCATCCCGCCTGCCGCGGTCTGCTAGCTCCGTCTGCTCCGTCTGCTCCGTCTGCTCCGTCTGAGCTGTCCGTTCCGTCGGCGGCACGGTCGGCTCGCCGGCCAGTTCCTCGCGGTACCGGGCGATCAGCAGCAATGAGTAGTCGATCGAGAGCCCGAGACCGAGACCCACCGTGATGTTGGTGGTGAAGGGCGACATCGAGGTGACGGCGGCGAGCAGTCCGACGATGTTGATCGCCGCGAACACCGCGACCCCGCCGGCGACGACGGGAACGAACGCGAGCCGGATACGCCGCAGGTAGACGACCAGCAGCAGGAGCACGGGGAAGGCGACCAGTTCCGCGCGGGCGAGATCCGACGTGCTGCGCTTGCTCGTCTCAGCGCCGACCACGTCCGAACCGGTCACCCCGACCGTCACCGGTCCGTCGGCGCGGGCGGAGCCGGCGGGGGCTGCGGGGACGCGCAACGTGTCGGCGAGCTGGTGGGCGAGGTCCTCGCGGTCGGCGTCGTCGCCGGCGAGGCTCGCGAGCATCAAGCCGTAGCGCTCGTCGGTGGACCGCAGCGAGGTGGCACCGGTGTCCCAGTAGGAGACGACCGAGACGACCCCGGGCGTGCCGGCCAGCCGCGCGCGCAACGCCCCGGCCGCGTCGGTGACGGCGGTGTCGTCCACCCTGCCGTCGACGGCCCCGACGACCAGGACGACGCCGGTGGGCGCGACACCGAAACGCTCGGCGAGCACCGCCGCGGCGCGTCTCGATTCGGCGTTCGGCGGGGTGTCGCCGCTCCCGGCCAGGGTACCGCCGACGGCTATCCGCAGCGCCGTCAGGCACACCAGGACGACCAGGACGGCGAGAGCCACCACCCGGCGCCGGGCGACCAGCCGGGCGGCCGGCCCACCCCCGGCCTGGGGCGGAGCCGGGACTTGTCGGTGTCCGCGATGTCCGCGGTGTCCGCGGCGCCCGGTGTCCGGGTCGCGGGGATCCGGGGATCCGGGGATCCGGACCGACGGGGTCGAAGTCAAGGTTACCTCACCTTAGCGGGGGCCGGACGCGCAACGGGCCCACCTACGGGTCCGGCACCCCGCCGTGCCCGGCGAGCCACCGTGTCCGCGAGCCGCGCATCGTCCGGCCTGGTCGATCCGAGTACGCCAGCTCCCGCCGTCCATGCCATCGGGCCGCCGGGCACGACCGGTGGGCACCTCGCCGATTCCTACCCCGTTCGCCGGTCTGATGCGGACCTGGACCGTGGTACAAGGCGGGAGCGCGGTGCCGCGTCGTACCGTCGGAGGGCGATGCGTGACGGTGTGGCCGGCCCGGATGCCGGCGTCGGGCCCGGCACGGCGATCCCTCCCGGGCACGGTCCCGGGACGGATCGCCGTGCCGGCTGGCCTGCTGCACTCGGAGGTGTCCCGCGTCGGTTCCCACTGCGAGCCCGGAAGGCGCCGTCACCCGCGTCGCCGTCACCCGCGCCGCCAACATCGCCGACGGGAACACCGGCACCGCCCTCGCGCCCGTCCGGCAGCGGTGGGGCCCCCGCGGCCCGGATGGCCCGATCGGCGGATGTGGTCGTCCACGCCATGACCGCCGTCGCCGCGACGCTCTTGATAATCATGGTGGGTGCCGATCCGGTGCGGCTCGCACTGGTGGCTCTCGTGCTTGTCCCCGCTGCGGTGGAGATCACGACTGCCCGGGTGCCGACCCTGCTCGGCGTCGGCTGGAATCTGACGCTGATCGGCCTGCTGGAGGCCGCCCACGCGCCGAAGATGGTGCTGCTGCTCGCCGTCACCACGGCGACCTGGGTCGCGTTACGGTCCGCGTCGGTGCCGCTCAACGCCGTGGTGTTCGCCGTGGGCGTCGGCATGACGGTGGCGCAGTATTGGATGGGGAGTCCAGACGCCGAGGGCGACCACTTCACAGACGGATTCCTGGTCTGGGTCGCGGCCCTGCTGTACGGCACGGGCACCGGTTTCATCCTGCGGCGGACCCGGGAGCTGGCCGAGGAGTTGACCGAGGCGCAGAGCAGGCTGGTTGCTGCGGCGGCGGACGAGCGGCGGCGGATCGCGCAGGACGTCCACGACCTGGTGGCGCACTCGCTGGCGGTGGCGCTGCTGAACATCACCGGCGCGCGCCGGACGATGCGGCGCGCGCCGGCCCTCGCCGACGAGGCCCTGGCCCGAGCGGAGGAGGTCAGCCGGGAGAGCCTCGCGGGGATCCGGCGGGTCGTCGGGCTGCTGCGGGAGGACGCGGGGCCGATGCGGTCCGGGCCCGGGCCCGGACCGCTGCCGGCGGCGCAGGACATCGGAGATCTCGTGGCGGGTTACCGACGCAGCGGCCTTCCCGTGCGGCTCGAGGTGGAGGGCGACGTCGGGACGCTCGACCAGGCGGCAGGCTCGGTGTTGTTCCGGACGGTGCGGGAGGCGCTCGCGAACGTGCTGCACCATGCCGACGCCGCGCCGACGTGGGTGCGGCTCGACATCGGTCCGCGCGTTGTCGGGGTGATCGTCCGAAACGATCTTCCGGCGGGTGGGGTGCGGCAGCGTCATCAGGCGCATCAGGCGCATCAGGCGCATCAGGCGCATCAGGCGTCTTGGGCGCCTCGGGTGGCACGGGTGCTTCGGGTGGCCTAGGTGGCACGCTGGAGGGTTCGTCCGAATCTCGCGCCGACGCCCGTGCGGATGCCCGTCCAGGGGGCCGGGGGATGGGCCTGACCGGGATCGCCGAACGGATCCACGCGCTCGGTGGGACCTTCGACGCGGGCCCTCGGGACGGCGCCTGGGTGGTGGCCGCCGGCATCCCGGTGGGAGGCGCCGTGCCAGAGCCCCTGTGGCCAGAGCCCCCGTGGCCGGAGCCGCCGTACCCGGCACCCAGGCGGCCGGCGGTACGGGATGGCTGAACTCCCGGGCCCGCTGCCGCCGATCCGGGTTCTGCTCGTCGACGACCAGGAGTTGATCAGGGCGGGACTGGCGCTCGTGCTCGGTGCGGAGAACGGCGACGGGCCGGGTGGGGTGGCCGCGATCGAGATCGTCGGGGAACGGTCGGATGGCGACGAGGTGGTGGCCGCCGTGCGGTCGCTGCGCCCGGATGTCGTTCTCCTCGACATCCGGATGACCCGGATGGATGGCGTCGACGCGATGCGCGCGCTTGCCAGGCTCGGCCTGCATCCGCCCGTCCTCGTGCTCACCACCTTCAGCGACGACGACGCGCTCTGGGGGGTCATGGCCGCCGGTGCGGCCGGATTCATCCTGAAGGACCGGCCCGCGGATGACATTGTCCGGGCGATCCGACTGGTCGCCGCGGGCGGCTCGTGGATCGACCCGTCGGCCAGCGAGCGGCTGCTCGGCGCGTTACGTGCCGCACCCACCGCCGACCCGTCGTTGCGCCGCCGGATGGAGCGGCTGTCCGACCGCGAGCGCCAGGTGCTGCGGGCGATGGCCCGTGGCGCCACCAACCGGGAGATCGCGCTGGCGCTGCGGGTCAGCGAGCGCACCGTGAAGGCGCATGTGGGCAGCATCTTCCTCAAGTTGGAGGTACGGGACCGGGCCGGCGCGATCGTCGCCGCCTTCGACGCCGGCCTCGCCACCCCGGGCGGTTTCGTCGTCGATCATCTCGAATGATCTTTACCGTCAACCTTAGGTTGACGAATGATCGAACCCGTTGGCATGACCTCTCCGGTGCGCCTCGACGACCTGATCGAAGCGATCAAGAAGGTGCACACCGACGCCCTCGAACAGCTCTCCAGCGCGGTCCTCGCCGCCGATCATCTCGGGGACGTGGCCGACCATCTGATCGGCCATTTCGTCGACCAGGCCCGTCGCTCCGGCGCTTCCTGGACGGACATCGGCAGGAGCATGGGTGTCAGTAAGCAGGCGGCACAGAAGCGTTTCGTGCCGAAGACCCCCGGCGAACCATCGGCCCTCGATCCCGGTCAGGGATTCAGCCGGTACACCGAGCGGGCCAGAAACGTCGTGATGGCGGCGCAGAACGAGGCCCGAGCAGCGAACAACGCCGAGATCGGGCCCGAGCATCTGGTACTCGGGCTGCTGATCGAGCCGGACGCGCTGGCTGCCCAGGCGATCGTCGCGCAGGGTGTGTCACTGGAAGCCGTCCGGGTAGCCGCCACCGCGGCGCTGCCGCCGCCGGCCGAGCAGGTGCCGAACCTCGTCCCGTTCGACACCAAGGCGAAGAAGGCGTTGGAGCTGACGTTCCGGGAGGCCCTGCGGCTGGTGCACAACCACGTCGGGACCGAGCACATCCTGCTCGCCCTGCTGGAACTCGAGGACGGCACCGGCGTGCTCCACGGTCTCGGCCTCGACAAGGCTACCGCCGAGACCCACCTCACCGCCGCCCTGGCGGCGATTCTCGCCGCCCGCGAGCAGGGGTAGCGCCCGCGTCAGGCCCGCTGCCCCATGCCGGTGCGGACCTCCTCCCCCCGGCCCCGCGCGGTGCTTGGCATGAGCGGGGGTGTGGGCAGGCCCGCGCCCTCGCGCAGGCCGGTGAGGAAGCTGCCGATCGCGGCGCGGGCGTCGTGGCGGGGCGACCAGCCGAGCTCTGCCCGGGCCCGGGCAGTGTCCATGATCGGTAGATGTAGGACGGCGTCGAAGAGTTGCGGGGAGGCGGGCACCAGATGCAGGTGCCAAGCGGTAGCCAGAGCGCCCCGGGCCAGGCCGGCCGGCATCCGGATGATCCTCGCATTGAGGATGTCGGCGAGCAGGGGTACGTCGACCACCGGGTCGGCCGCGATGTTGAAGGCGCCGCGGGCCCCGGTCAGGGCCGCCAACCGGTAGGCGTCCGCGACGTCGGAGGAGTGCACCACCTGGAAGCGCAGCCCCGGCAGATCTGGCAGCACGGGCACCGTCGCCGGGTGCGTGGGCGCCGCTGCCGGCCGTACCACCCGGCCGGGCAGCAACGGCCCAGCGAGCAGGCGCCGTTGCTGGCTGGCCGCCTCCCGCTTGAAGATGAACCCGGGCCGCAGCCGCACCACCCGGATGCCCGGATGGTCACGTTCGAAGGTGTCGAGGACCCGCTCCAGATACGCCTTCTCCCGGGTGTAGGCGGCCTCGGGCCAGCCGTGGGTCGGCCATCCTTCGTCGACGGCGCCTTCCCGGGCGGCGGGCGAGTAGGCGCCGACCGATGAGGCATGCACCAGCGCGGGCACGCCGGCTCGGGCTACGGCCTCGAACACGCGGATGGATCCCAGGACATTGGTCCGCCATGTGGTCAAGGGGTTGTGGGTGGGCTGGAACAACCAGGCCAGGTGGATCACGACGTCGGCGCCCTGGAACAGCGGGGCGAGGTCATCCGTGACGACATCGACCTGTGCCCACTGGGTCTTCGGCGCCGTCCATGTCGGGTTGCGGCGGGACACCCCGACCAGGGAGTCGACCTCGGCCGACCGGCCGAGGGCCGCCAGCACGCTCGTGCCGACATTCCCCGTGGCTCCCACCACGACGATCTTCAGGTTGCTCGGGGTTGGCGTCACCTGATCCACCTCATCCACCTCCTGCGGTCGACCGGGAATCCCCCGTCGGGGGAAGCGGTCTCCTGTCGGAGGAATGGATACCCGCCGACGGGCGTCCAGATGCAGCCCTCAGCTCTCGATGAGCTGCGGTGCGCCGTCCGTCACTCCGAGGCGGCCGCGAGGGAGGCGGTCAGTCTTGCCGCGAGATCGTCCATCACCGTGGGGGAGACCCAGTCGGCGGCCTCCGCCGCGGTGAGCTCGGCCATCGTGGTGACGTGACGCCGAGCGACGACAACCAGCCAACCCGGCAGGGCGGTCCTGATCGCGTGCGCGACCCGCCAGCCGGGATCGACCAGGATGCGCTCCCGGGGCGGCAGCCCGTCCAATGATGCGTTGCCGACGCAGGAGAAGCAGCCCTCGACAGCGCTCGTTGTGTCCATTTTGATCATCTAGGGCATCGATCAGTATCAGTCGGTATCAATTCAGTGTCGATAAGTATCGATCGGCATCGATCAGGTGAACAGGCCGCTGCCCCAGTAGTCCTTCGTGCCGGCCCGGAAGCCTGGCGGGATCGCGAAGATCGCGCTTCCGTTGTGCCGGATGTACTCGTTCAGCGCATCCTGGCCGGACAGCCTCGAGCTGAGCCCAGGACCGCACCGGGACGACATCGGGCTCGACCTGTGATGTTGTGGTGCATGACCTGTGGTGCATGGTCCATGGCGGGGCCATCGCCCCCGGCGAGCCCGCTCACCTCGGCCCGTTCTCCCGGTCCGTTCCGCGTTGACCGGTCACCTCCGTCACCGACAGCTATCGACACAATTCTTTCTGTCGTATCGCTGTCCGGTCCGCGTTGCGGATACGGATCGGCGAGGTAACCGCACCCGCTCTCCTCGCCGGTTCGTCTTCATTATTTTTTGCCTTAGTTCCGCGAAACGCTGGCGGGTCGCGCCCCTTCGTGGTCGCCTATCGTTAGTGGCCCACCGCGTCGCCCACCAGTCGGCGGCAGGAACATCAATTCCGTTCGTCAGTACTATGTGAAGTATGTGATAATATGAAGAAGGATCTTGACTTTTCCCTAGTCGACCGGGCTCTGTCGGACCCGGCCGGCGTGCCCGGTGACGGCCTGATGCTGCGGTCGGTGATGTCCTCGAAGCCGCCGGCTACCCCACGGCAGCGTCCTGACCATGGCACTGAGGCGAGCTTGAACCGACCTCCGATGGCGCGACCCTACGCTGCGGCGGGTGTCCTGTTCTTCGATGAAGAAGACCGCATACTGCTCGTTGAACCGTCGTACAAGCCAGGCTGGGACATTCCGGGAGGCTTTGTCGAACCGGGGGAATCGCCCTACTCGGCGTGTGTACGGGAGGTCGCCGAGGAGCTCGGTATCGCCCCACCGATCGGTGGTCTGCTCGCGATCGACTGGGCGCCCTGTCTTAACGACGGATGGCTCGACAGCGAGATGCTGGCCTTCGTCTTCGACGGCGGTGCGCTGCCCGCCTCATGGCGGGAGCGCATCCGGCTGGACATGGACGAGATCATCAACTGCGCGTTCGTCCCTGTGGACGAGGTGGGCGGGTTGCTGCCGCCCCCGCACGCGCGACGGGTCCGTGCCGCCGCGGCCCTGCGGGGGGCGCCGCAGCGCGGCGGATACCTGGAGTTCGGTAATCAGATTCCCGAGCCCGTCGGTGGTCTGGTGAGCGTCGCGTCGCTCGGTGGGCCGGATGCTCGGGGCGCGGGCGCGGCTCAGGCGCTCGCGGGGCCATCCGCACGTGGCGCGGTGATGATGTCCAGCTCGGCGAACGAGGCGATGGAAGCATGACCGTCGGCGTCTCGGCGAGGATCCGGCGCACCGCCGGCTCGGCGTGACGGTCGCGCACCCATGCCCCCAACCGGGCCCGGGCATAGGGGAACAACGTGCCCAGTACCGCCGCGGTCGCGCTCGTGGTTCCTTCGATGTCGATGGGCGCGACCTCCGCCACCCGCTTGATCCCCGCCACTCCCTCGGTCTCTGCCACCCGTTCGACGGCACTCACGATGCCGTGACGAACTGTGCTCTCCGGCGCAGAAGGCCGTCGAAGTCGGGGATACGCGTGGCCAGGTCACTGCCGGTGAAGTCCCCGATCCGAAGGGCGCTCCGCCGAGTGCAGTTTCGTGTTAAGAATTCGTAATGAAGTAATTAATGCAAGCCAATATGCGTCTTCGCAGGTCACGGGCTCGCGAGGACCCCGAAG
>NZ_CDWTMO010000033.1:12117-27468 GCF_977946435.1 Frankia sp. CgKIO3
TTTGCTTATTGTCGGATTATTTCCTGTTTCTTACTTGTTTATTTCCGGTGCCGTCCGCGGCGTGTTCGAGATACATCGGTTACTGTTCCGACCATGACGGATGCCGCGACGCGCGGCGGGACCCTGCGGACGCCTCCCGCACCTGCGTGGAGTGCGGGCCTACCGCGCACGCGGACGTGAACGCGGTGGTCAACATCCTCTGGGTCGGGCTGGCTTCTGATCACTCGCTATGACCTTGACGATCTTGTCAGTGCCGTGACGGTGGCGCATCACGGCCTGCTCCGGATCCGTTCGGCGACGAACGTGTCCTCGGCCGGCTCACCGTCTTGGCCGATCCCGGCCGGCCAGGCGGGCGCCCCGCGGGCTGTCACTGTTCGGGCGGTCCCGCACTGTTCGGGCGGTCCCGTGAAGATCAGCGCATGGGTTCGCCGGTGCGTGAGCTCCGCTCCTCGCGGGCCGCCTGCCCGGGAAGCGGGCGGGCCGGCACCCCGGCCGCGGGACGGCCCGCGACGGCGTCCTCGGGCAGCGGAGTGTGCCGGATCTCCTCCAGATCCTCGGCGGACTCGACGGAGATCCGCGGCAGGACCCGGTCGAGCCAGGCTGGTACCCACCAGTTCGCCGTGCTGAAGATATGCATCAGCGATGGCACCAGCACGGTCCGGATGATGAAGGCGTCGATGAGGATCGCCGTCGAGAGTCCGAGGCCCATCAGCTTGATCACTCGTTCGTCGCCGAGGATGAACGAGGCGAAGACCAGGATCATAATCGCGCCGGCCGCGGAGATGACCCGGCCGGTCTCGGCCTGGCCGAGCGAGACGGCGATCCGGTTGTCCCGGCGCGCGGTCCACTCCTCGTGCATCCGGCTGACCAGGAACACCTCGTAGTCCATGGACAGGCCGAACAGGATCGCGAAGAGGAGCACCGGGATGAACGCCTCGACCGGGGCCGCCGCTGATGCTGAACAGTGACGCGCCCCAGCCCCACTGGAACACCGCGACGACCACGCCGAAGGCCGCCCCGACCGCGAGCAGGTTCATCAGCGAGGCGGTCAACGGGACCAGCAGGCTGCGGAACACCGCCACCAGCAGCAGGAAGGCGAGGAGAACCACGATCCCGATGAACAGCGGCAGCTTGCCCGACAGCGTGCTGGAGAAGTCCTCGAAGATGGCTGTGATGCCGCCGACGTAGATGCCGGTGCCGGCCTGGTTCGCCTGCGGGATCACGTGGTCGCGCAGCTGGTTGAGCAGCTTCGAGGTCGCCTCGGCCTGCGGGCTCGTCGTCGGGTACAGGGTGGCGATCGCCGCCTGCCCGTTGGGGCTCGGCCGCGGAGCCGAGACGGAGGCGACGCCCGGTGTCGCGCGAGCCGCTGCCACCACGGCGTCGAGGCTTGCCGTGTCCCGCGGCGAATGGATCTCGGCGACGATGCTGAACGGGCCGTTGAACCCCGGTCCGAAGCCCTCGGCCAGCAGGTCGTAGCCGCGCTTGGTGGTCTTGGAGGGGTCGCCGTTGCCGAGGTCGGACGAGCCGAGCCGCAGCGAGAAGAACGGGATCGCGATGACGGCGATGACCACCGCGCTGACCACCGCGAACAGCTGGGGCCGTCCCTCCAGCCGCTTCGCCCAGTGCCACCAGAAGCCCGAGGTGCTTTCGTGCACCGGGCCCTCCTCGGCCAGCCTGTGCCGGTCGCGCCGGTTGAGCACCTTCATGCCGTAGAAGCCGAGCAGGGCCGGCAGCAGGGTGACTGCCGCGGTCATCGTCATCGCCACGGCCACCGCCGCCGAGATCGCCACGCCGTAGAGGAAGCTCACACCGAGTGTGAACATGCCGAGCAGCGCGATGCAGACGGTCATGCCGGCGAAGAGCACGGCGCGCCCGGAGGTGTTGACCGCGGTGACCGTGGCCTCCTCCGGGCTCTTGCCGGCGCGTAGGCCGATGCGGTGCCGGTTGACGATGAACAGGGCGTAGTCGATGCCGACGCCCAGTCCGATCAGGGTCGCGAGGACCGGGCTGAACTCGGCGATCGTGAGGACGTGGGGGAGCAGGATGATCAGGATGCTGCCGACCCCGAGGGCCATGATGGCGGTGATCAGGGGCAGGGTGACGGCCAGCAACGAGCCGAAGGCGACGAAGAGGATGATCGCCGCGGCGATGATGCCGATCAGCTCGCTGTAGCTCTGCTCCTGCTGCTCGATGACCGCGACGACCTGACCGGTCGCCTCCACCTGCAGGTCGTCCCTGCCGTAGCTTCGAGCGATGTCGACCAGCTGCTCGATGTTCTCCTTGGGCAGCTCGATGCCCTGCAGGTCGAAGTTGACGGTCGCGAAGGCCGTGTGCCCGTCTTTGCTGATCTGGGCGGCGCCCCGCGGGCCGTAAGGGCTCGTGACCTCGGTGACGTGCGGGATCTTGGCGAGCCTGCCGAGCATCTCGCTGGCCGGATCGGAGATGGCCCGATCGGTGATGCGAGCTTTGTCACTGTGCAGCACGATGGTGGCGCTGTCTCCCGACGCCGCCGGGAAGTCGCGTTGCAGGAGGTCGATGGCCTTCTGCGAATCGGTGCCGGGCAGGGAGAAGGCGTCCTTGTAACTACTTCCGGCCACCTGGCTGATGCCGCCGAGCCCGAGCAGCGCGACGATCCACAGGAACAGGACGAGCCGACGGTGCCGGAAGCACCAGCGGGCGAGCGAGGCCACGGTTTCCCCTCGGGCGTTGGTGATCGGTGGTATCGCTACCTGCGACGTCGTGCTGACGATTTGCTGCTGAGAAACTTACCGGTCGTTCAGTAGGTAGAGTTGAGAGTAACATCCGTCGCGGACTCGATCGGGGGGTGCAGGGCCGCCATGACCGATCCGGCATCGCCCGATCCGCGGGGCGATACCAGATCGCGGATCCTTGCCGCCGCCATGAGCCTCTTCAGCGAACAGGGGTATGCTGGTACCTCGGTGCGGGACATCTCCGAGCGCCTGGGAGTGACGAAGGCAGCGCTCTACTACCACTTTCCGTCGAAGGAGACGATCCTCGACGCCCTGCTGGAGCCCTTCGTGTCCGAGCTGGGTCGACTCGTCGATCTCGTTCGGCAGTCCCCGCCGCCGTCCCCCCGGGTCATCATCGAGCGATTCGTCGAGGCCCTGGCGGGCCCCGGTGGCGTGCTGCTCGTCTTCGCCGACGACCCCTCGGTGATCCACTGCAAGATCGGCAAGAGCGACGTCCTGTCGCTGCAGCAGGCCCTCGTGCACGGGCTCGCGGGGCCGGCTCCCACCTATCTCGGGTTGCTGCGCGCGTACTGCGCGGTCGGGTCCCTGCGGGGGGGGATCATCGGGATGGCGATCGAACGTGCCCAGGCCGCCGCCCGGCAGTCCACCAGCGCCGACGAGGAGCGCGGCGGCACGGGCGAAGCGGTCACCTGCTCCGAGCGCCTCCGGGTCCTCGTCTCGCAGGTACCGAGGACATTCACCCCCCTGGTCTCCGCCGCGGAGCAGGGGGAGATCGTGGCCGCCGCCCTCGCCGCTCTCGGTGACGATCCCGCCGTCTCCGTCTCCGTCTCCGTCTCCGCCGCTGACTCTGGCGCGGCCTCCGCCGCTGGCTCCGGCGGCTGCGGCGCGGTGGGTGATGAGGGGCATGAAAGTGACAGGTCTCCCTCCGGTGCCGACCTGACCGGGTCACAGGATGCCCCGGTCGCCGACGCGGGTCCGGTCGCGACATCTTGCCCGGCGCACGGGGAACGTCCCGCGTGCCGGGAGGCCGCGGCGTCTCACCCGCCTCCCGCGCCGGACCTGGCCTCCGTCCGGCTCCACTGACGACTGTATGCGCCGGATCGTGAGCGATCCGGCGCATCACCCCTTCGTATCCACCCACCTTCGCGGTTCATGTGCCTCATCTCACTCTTCAGACGTTCGTAGACGGTGGTCCGTCTATTTGGTCGTGGCAAATGCCGCTTTCGCTCTTGTTTGTCTGGGGCGGTAGGGTGGCCGCGTGTGGAGGATGGATCAGTGTTTGGATGATGAGCCTTCCGCCTGTCCGGCGCACGCCGCGGACGGGTCGACACATCTGCCGCCGGGGGTAGGTCTTGGCGGCTTTGCCTCCGCCACTGCTGGTGATCTTGTGGTGACCGGATCGGACTGGCGGGAGGGTGTTGGCGTCGGAGCCGGCCGACCATGACCCTGATGCCGCGTACCGGCCTCGAGTCGGCAAGGTGTCGTCGCCGCGTCCTTCCTCCGGAGGCAATGCGGTTGTAAATAGTCCGCAATACCCAGTCGTCGATGTGGAGCCAGTTCGAAGTTTCCGGAAGAAGGTCTCCGAGAGCAGATTCCGAATCGATCGGACCGCTGTCATATCGGGCGACGCCGGGCGGTCGGGATGGGGGAGTGTGATAGGGAGTCCAGAGTCGCGCTTGGCCCTCGCTGTCCGATGTCGCCCATCTGACCATGGACGATCCGGCGACGGGACGGTGGAATGGTGGCAGTCGTGAGCCCGGTGGCGCGGAGTTACCAACGCACCGAGGATCCGGAGCCCGGCGTTGATGAGATGAGCAGTGGCTGTTCGGATCGGTGCCGCCCGCCAGGGTGGCCGACGCAACGATCCGGCCGGCGAGTTCGTGCCAGCGGACCACACCGAATCACCTTCGGTCGGACCACCTCGCAACGCGGGGCGACGAGTAGGGAAAGTTGTAGGTGACGTGCAACCAGTGCCCGCGGGGGAGAACGGCGTGAGGGGAATGACCGGAAGCGGTGTGTCGTGAGCACCCGGTCTCGCCCCGCTTTCGGTAACGGAGTGTCTACATCTCTTACTGGGCTGGTCATGCGGGCCGGCTCGGGCGTCTCGACCTGGCCGCCCCGGACCGCCGTCATCACGGGAGCATCCAGCGGTATCGGCCGGGAGGCCGCGCTGCTGCTGGCCGCGGACCGATGCCGGTCGCTGCTGGTCGGTCGCAACGGGGCCGCGCTCGACGAGGTGGCCGCGGCGACCGAGGGGCACCGGATTGCGGTCGACCTGTCGAGTCCCGGCTCGGAACTGATGGTCTCCTCCCGGGCGACCGAGCTTCTCGGCGAGGTCGACCTGCTGGTGTGCTCGGCCGGCCTCGGGGCTGCGGGCCCGTTCGAGGTGATGTCCCCGGCCGCGATCGCGGAGCTGGTCACGGTCAACGTGCTGTCGCCGATGATGCTGGTCCGGGCCATGTTGCCGGCCATGCTCGACCGCGGCCAGGGGCGCATCCTGCTGGTGGGCAGCATCGCCGGCGCGCTGGGCGTGCGCGGTGAGGTCGCCTATTCCGCAACCAAGGCCGCTCTGCTCGGTTTCGCCGACGCGTTGCGGTCCGAGGTCGCCGGTCGCGGTGTGACGGTGACCCTGTGTCTACCCGGCGTCGTCGACACACCATTTTTCCACCGCCGTGGCGCGCCCTACGTCCGTCGCTGGCCCCGGCCTATACCGGCCGGGCTTGTCGCGCAGCGCATGCTGACGGCCACCGGACGCGGCGACGCCGAGGTCTGGGTGCCACGCTGGTTACTCGGCGCGGTGCGGGTCCACGGTGCGATCCCGTCGGTGTACCGCAGGCTGGCGGGTGTCTTCGGATGATCCGCGGCGTGGTCTACCCGGCCGCTCCCGGCTTTCCGGCCGGCCCTGGGGGTGAGCGACACCGACGATGAGAGTGCCGACGGGCGGCGGCCGGCCGTAGGCCGCAGGCCGCCCGGGTGGTGCCGCCGGAGCATCATCTCGCCCACGGACCTGTGAGGACCAACCGAAGGGGGCCGGCCAGGCGGAGCTCATCCCGATACCGGCCCAGGGCCGGCCCATCTCCCGTACTGGCCCGCGCTGATCGTGCCCATGACCACCCGGTGCGATCCGTATCCTGATCGCCTTGGCGAAACCCAGGCAGCTACCCCCACCACGGAGTCTTCCGAAGAGCCTTCCGAACCCGGCTCTCCGGGTACGTCCGCGCCGGTCGTGGCCCCCGGGGATGCGGGATCCGGCCCGACCGCGTCCGTAGTGCAGACCGCCATCGAAGGAGAGGCGTATGACAGCCATCGACGCCCGAACCAGCCCATCACGCACGCCTGCCCAGCCGGCCGCGACGGGCCTGGCAACTCCCGCCGAGCAGCTGCTGCGCGCCGCCCCGGCGGAGAACTTCCCGGTCTCGCCGTTCGTTTTGCCCGCGGCGGTTCGTTCCCACTTCAACGCGTTGTACGCCTTCAGCCGGCTCGTCGACAACCTCGGCGACGAGGCGGTCGGCGACCGGCTCGCCCTGCTCGACCGGTTGTCGGCGGACCTCGAGGTGATCTGGACAGGCAGGCAGCCGGAGCTGCCGGTCCTGCGCCTGCTCGCGCGGACCGTGCGGGACTGTGACCTGCCCGCCGAACCGTTCCAGCGCCTCGTCGAGGCCAACCGGCAGGACCAGCGGGTCACCCGTTACGAGACCTTCGACGACCTGGTCCGCTACTGCACGCTCTCGGCCGACCCGATCGGGCGGATGGTGCTGGGCGTCTTCGGGCTGGCGACCCCCGACCGGGTCGTGCTGTCGGACCGGGTGTGCACCGCCTTGCAGCTCGCCGAGCACTGGCAGGACGTGGCCGAGGACCTCGCCGCCGGCCGGATCTACCTGCCGCTGGAGGATCTGGACACCTTCGGGGTGACCGAGGCCGATCTGCGGGCCTCCGTCGCGAGTCCGGCCGTGCGCCATCTGATGGCCTTCGAGGTCGCTCGGGCCCGTACGGTGATCGACCAGGGCGCTCCCCTGGTGTCGATGGTGCCCGGGCGGCTGCGGCTGGCCCTGGCCGGTTTCGTGGGCGGGGGCCGGGCGGCGTTGGACGCGATCCGGCGCGCCGACTACGACGTGCTCGGTGGGCCGCCGAAGGCGGCGAAGCCACGGGTCGCCGAGTTCGCGCTGGCGGCGCTGGCCCGGTCGCTGGCTCCCGGAGCGTCGGCGGTGGCGCACACGGCGGCCGCCGTCGCCACCGCGACCAGCGCGGCCGGGGCCTGGCCGGGTTCCGGTTCGGGTTCCACGGCCCACGGCGGCACCGCTGCGACGAGTACCCAGGCCGGCGTCCCCGCCGCACAGTCCGTTCTTCCGGAGATGGGTGAGGTTCGATGAGTACCGCGGCGCAGTTCCCCGCGGGCCGGCCGACCGTGGCGGAGGCGTATGCCGCCTGCGAGGCTGTGACCAAGGAGGCGGCACGCAACTTCTCCTATGGCATCCGCCTGCTGCCGGCCGAGAAGCGGGGGGCGCTGAGCGCCGTCTACGCGCTCGCCCGCCGCCTCGACGACATCGGCGATGGTGATCTCCCCGAGGAGGCGAAGTTCGCCGGGCTGGCGCAGGTCCGCGCGGAGGTCGAGGAGCTGGGGATGAACAGCTCCGATGATCCGGTCTTCGTCGCCCTCGCCGACGCCGCCCGCCGGTTCCCGATCCCGCTGGAGGCGTTCATCGAACTCGCCGACGGGGTCGAGAGCGACGTGCGCGGCACCACCTACGACACGTTCGACGATCTCGTCGGCTACTGCCGCCTGGTTGCCGGGACGATCGGGCGGCTCTCGCTCGGCATCTTCGGTAGCGAGCGGGCCACCTCCCACCGCGACGCCTCGGGGGTCGCGGACACCCTCGGGGTCGCACTCCAGCAGACGAACATCCTCCGGGACGTGCGCGAGGACCTGCTCGGCGGCCGGATCTACTTGCCGCGCCAGGAGCTGAAGGCCGCCGGCGTCGAACTCGAGGTGGACGCGACCGGTCGTCTCGGCGGGCCCCCCGACGCGCTCATCGCGTACCTGCGGACGTCGGCGCAGCGAGCGGAGGAGTGGTATGGGCGTGGGCTCGTCCTGCTCGACCTGCTCGACCGGCGCAGCGCGGCCTGCTGTGGGGCGATGGCCGGCATCTACCTGCGGCTCAACCGGCGGATCAAGACCGATCCGTCCGCGGTGCTCGATCGTCGGCTGGCGCTGCCCGGCTGGGAGAAGGCGGTCGTCGCCGCCCGCAGCCTCGCGGGGCGGCCCGAGATGAGGGCGGCATGACCACGGGTGCCGGCGCGGACGCCGCGCCGGCACGGGGGCCGCGGCCCGCCGGGCGGACGGACGGACGTCCGCATCTCGCCGTCGTCGGCGGCGGGCTCGCGGGCATGGCCGCGGCGCTGCTGGCCGTGGACAGCGGGGCCCGCGTGACCCTGCTGGAGGCACGTCCCCGCCTCGGCGGGGCGACGACGTCGTTCCGGCGCGGGGAGCTGTGGATCGACACCGGCCAGCACGTGTTCATGCGGTGCTGCACGGCCTACCGCGGGCTGCTGCAGCGACTCGGCGTCGAACACCTGACCACCTTGCAGCCTCGGCTGGACGTGCCGGTTCTGCTCGGCGACTCGTTGACCCGGACCCGGCTGCGCCGGACGAGGGTCCCGCTGCCGGCGCCACTGCACCTGGCCCCGGCGTTGCTGGGGTACCAGGCGCTGCCGGTCGCCGAACGGCTGCGGGCCGGGCTCGCGGCGTTCCAGCTCGGGCGGCTCGACCAGCGCTCCCCGGCGGTGGACGAGCAGTCGTTCGGCACCTGGTTGTCCACCCACGGCCAGGGCCCCGCGGCGACGAAGGCGCTGTGGGAACTGCTGACGGTCGCGACGCTGAACGTGCCCGCCGCCGACGCCTCCCTCGGCCTCGCCGCCAAGGTCGTGCGGACCGGTCTGCTGGAGGGCGCCGCCGCCGGTGACCTCGGCTGGGCCGAGGTCCCCCTGTCCCGGCTGCACGGCGACGCGGCGATGGAGGCGCTCACCGCGGCCGGCGCCGACGTGCGCACCGGGGTGAAGGCCCGGTCCATCACCGCCGCGGGCAGCGGATGGGAACTGGCCGTCACCGCGGGCGGGACCGGTCGCGGCGCGGCGGTGCCCGGCACCGACGACCGCGGCGTGCTGCGGGCGGACGCGGTCGTGCTCGCGGTGCCGCCGCCCGCCGCCGCTTCCCTCCTGCCGGCCGGCGCCGAACCTGAGGCGGCCCGGCTGCGTGAACTCGGCGACTCGCCGATCATCAACGTGCACATGATCTATCCTCGACCGGTGATCGACGGCCCGTTCCTGGCCGTGGTCGACTCGCCCATCCAATGGATCTTCGATCGCACGGTCTCCTCCGGGCTCGCCGCCGCCGGCCCGCCCGGTGCCCAGTACCTGGCGCTGTCGCAGTCTGCGGCGGAGCCGTGGGTCGATCGTCCGGCGAACGAGCTGCGGACCCTGTTCGTCGAGGAGATGGCCCGGCTGTTCCCGGCCGCGCGGGCGGCCGGGCCGCTGGAGGTCTTCGTCACCCGGGAACGTACGGCGACCTTCCGGCAGGTGCCCGGTTCGCTTGCGTTGCGTCCGGGTGCGTCGACCGGCCTGCCCGGCTTCGCCCTGGCCGGGACCTGGACCGACACCGGATGGCCGGCAACCATGGAGTCGGCTGTGCGTAGCGGACTCGCTGCTGTCCGTGAGAACCTGGCCGGTATGGGGGTCGACGTCAACGAGCCACGCGGGCCGGGCCCGCAGGCCCGAAGGACGGGCGGACGGCTCCCCGAGCAGGTGGGTGAGTCGGTACCGGTAGGCACTGAATCGGTGAGCACACCGGACGGCGGCGCCACGGCCGCGCAGGTGCGCGATCCACAGGATCCACGAGGGGACAACGCGGTTCCCGCCGGATCGGCGGCGGTCGTCCGGCCGCTTCCGCCCGGCCAACCAAGGCACACATCCACAGGGGGATTCCCGGTATGACCATGACGGTTCCGGATGCGATCGAGCGTGGGCGGACCCTCACCGTGCCTGCCTTGCGCGCCACGGTGGATCGGCTCCACCCACGGCTTCGCCACGTCGTCGCCTACCATCGCGGCTGGGTCGACGCCGAGGGCGCGCCACTGTCCGGCGGCGGGGGCAAGCTGGTACGCCCGGCGCTGGCGCTGCTGTCGGCGCAGGCCGCCGGCGCCCCGGCGGAGACCGGGCTGCCGGCAGCGGTCGCCGTCGAGCTGGTGCACGACTTCTCGCTGCTGCACGACGATCTCATGGACGGCGACACCGAGCGCCGCCACCGGCCCACGGCCTGGACGATCTTTGGCGCTGACGGCGCGATCCTCGCCGGGGACGCGCTGCTCGGCCTGGCGACCCAGGTCCTGCTGGAGATCGAGGGGGAGCCCGGCCGTTGCGCGGCGCTGATCCTGGGCGCGGGCGTTCAGGACCTCGTCCGTGGCCAGGCCGAGGACCTGATGTTCGAGAAGCGGCCGGATGTCAGCGTCGCCGAGACGCTGCACATGGAGGACGGCAAGACCGGCGCGCTGCTGGCCTGCTCGGCCTCCCTCGGCGCCGTGCTCGCCGGGGCCGATGACGACATGGTCAACGCCCTCGCCGAGTACGGATCCCGGCTCGGCACCGCGTTCCAGCTCATCGACGACCTGCTCGGTATCTGGGGTGATCCCTCGATGACCGGCAAGCCGGTGCTGTCGGACCTGCGGTCCCGCAAGAAGTCGGTGCCGGTCGTGGTGGCCCTGGAGGCCGGCGGAACCGCGGCCGAGGAGCTGCGGGCGTTCCTCACCGGCACCGGGGAGTCCACCGAGGCGGAGCTGACGCACATCGCGGACCTGATCGAGCGGGCCGGCGGGCGGGACTGGACCACCGCCGAGGCCGACGGCCAGCTGAAGGCCTGCGAGAACGTGCTCCGCTCGTTGTCGATGCCCGCCGAGATCGAGGCGGAACTGCTGGCCCTCGCGCGTTTCGTGACCGAACGAGACCGCTGAGGAGACGATAGGTGAGTGCAGTCGCCGTTCCCGCCCGGCCTGGCACCACCCCGGTGCCAGGCCGGGCGGCCGGGTGATCAGTACGTTGATCGTCTTCATGACCATCGCATGTACGACGAGGGGAGTCGTCGATGAGCCTGACCTCGGACCCGTCCCCGGCTGCTCCAAAGGCCGCGAAGAGCTCGAAGCGCGTTAACATTCCCGCGCCCGCCACGCCCGACGCCTACGGGATCTCCCGGTCCTCGCCACCGCTGTCCGGCGGTGGCGTGCCCGGCGGTGGCGCGGCGACCGTCGACGGCACCCCGCCCACGACGCAGACCCCGGTCGATCAGGACCTGGCCGCGGCGATGACCGCGGCCGACCGGGCTCGGGACCACCTCCTCGGGCTGCAGTCCGAGGAGGGCTGGTGGAAGGGCGACCTCGAGACGAACGTCACGATCGACGCCGAACACCTGTTCATGAAGCAGTTCCTCGGCATCCGCACCGAGGAGGAGACCGAGCCGATCGCCCGGTGGGTGCGGTCCCAGCAACTCGCGGACGGCGGCTGGGCCACGTACTACGGCGGACCGGCCGAGCTGTCCACCACGGTCGAGGCGTACATCGCCCTGCGCCTGGCCGGTGACGAGCCCGACGCCCCGCACATGGCGGCGGCGGCCGCGCTCATCCGCTCCCAGGGCGGGGTGGCGGCCGCCCGGGTCTTCACCCGAATCTGGCTGGCGACCTTCGGCGAGTGGTCCTGGGACGACGTGCCCGTGCTGCCGCCGGAACTGATCTTCCTGCCGTCCTGGTTCCCGCTGAATGTTTACGACTTCGGCTGCTGGGCCCGCCAGACGATCGTCGCGTTGACGATCGTCGGGTCGCTCCGGCCTGTGCGCGACCTCGGCTTCAGCATCGACGAGATCAAGGTCGCGGCACCCGTGACGCCGCCGAAGCCGGCCCCGCTGTACAGCTGGGAGGGCGCCTTCGAGCGGTTGGACGCGATCCTGCACCGCTATGAGCGCCGGCCGATCAAGATGCTGCGCACCCTGGCGTTGCGCCGGGCCACCGAGTGGGTCGTCGCCCGCCAGGAGGCCGACGGGTGCTGGGGGGGCATCCAGCCGCCGTGGATCTACTCCGTCATGGCGCTGCATCTCATGGGATACCCCCTCAACCACCCAGTGATCGCCACGGCGTTCCGGGGAATGGAACGCTACATCATCCGGCGCGAGACCCCGGAGGGGCCGACCGCCCAGATCGAGGCATGCCAGTCGCCGGTCTGGGACACCGCGCTCGCGGTGGTCGCGCTCTCGGACGCCGGCGTCCCGGCCGACCATCCCGCGATGGTGCGGGCCGGCCGCTGGCTGGTTGACGAAGAGGTCCGGGTGGCCGGGGACTGGGCGGTCCGCCGTCCGGCGCTCGCCCCCGGCGGCTGGGCGTTCGAGTTCGACAACGACTTCTACCCGGACACCGACGACACTGCCGAGGTCGTGTTGGCGCTGCGTCGCCTGCTCGGTGGCAGCCATGTCGCCCCGGGCGGCACCGTCACCCCGGGCGGCACCGTCACCCCGGGCGGCACCGCCGAGCTCCCGCCGGCCGCGCGTGACCGTGCCTCCCGCGGCCTCGCGGCGGTCGACCCGCAGCTGGCCGGGGCGATGCGCGCCGCTGCGGCCCGCGGGGTCGACTGGAGCGTCGGCATGCGGTCGTCGGACGGGGCCTGGGGCGCCTTCGACGCCGACAATGTGCGGACGCTGACGGCGAAGATCCCGTTCTGCGACTTCGGCGAGGTGGTCGACCCGCCGTCGGCGGACGTCACCGCCCACATCGTGGAGATGCTGGCCGACCTCGGCCGTTCCGACCACCCGATCACCCAGCGGGCGGTGCAGTGGCTGCTGGACAACCAGGAACCGGGCGGCTCCTGGTTCGGCCGGTGGGGGATCAACCACGTCTACGGCACCGGCGCCGTGGTTCCGGCGCTGATCGCCGCTGGCGTTCCCGCCGACCACCCGGCGATCACAACCGCGGTGCGCTGGCTGCTGGAGCACCAGTCGCCCGACGGCGGATGGGGTGAGGACCCGCGTGCCTACGACGATCCGGCCTGGATCGGCCGGGGTGAGCTCACCGCCTCGCAGACCGCCTGGGCGCTGCTCGCGCTGCTGGCCGTCGACCCGCACAGCAAGGCGGTCAAGCGGGGAGTGCGCTGGCTGTGCGAGACCCAGCGGCCGGACGGGACCTGGGACGAGCCCCAGTTCACCGGAACCGGTTTCCCCGGTGACTTCTACCTCAACTACCACCTGTACCGGCTGGTCTTCCCGCTGACCGCGCTCGGTCGGTACGTGACCCTCACCGGGGTGGCCACGCTATGAACATCTTCGCATCCGCGGCCGGCGGCGACGGGAACGCCGGGGACGTCGAGGACGGCGCGTCCGCCGGGGACGGCGCGTCCGCCGCCGCGGCAGCCACGGCGGCAGCCACGGGTGCCGGGATCAGGGCTGTTCCGGCCGCCTCCACCGAGATCCCGGCGCAGGAGCCGTCGTCGCCGTCCCTGCCGTCGGCCGCGCCCCCAGGGTCGGTCCACCGGCCGGCCGAGGCGCGGCGAGTGCCGGAGCCGACCCCCGTGCGCCGCCGGGGGCGGCTGGTCGTCGCGGCGGCCCTGCGGGTGGAGGCAATGGCCGCCGGTCGGTCGGGCCTCAGCGCGGACACCGTCATCGTGCGCACCGGCATGGGTCCGGAACGGGCGCGCAAGGCCGCTCGGCTGGTGCGCGACACAGGCCCGGACGCCGTCGCCCTCGTCGGTCTCTCCGGGGGACTGGCGGCTGGGATCGAGCCCGGTGACGTCGTCGTGGCCACCGAGATCCGCAACGCCGACGGCACCGTCGCCGGCCGTTGCGCGTCCGCGCCCCTGCTGGCCGGCGACCTGCGCCGGCTCGGGCTCACCGTGCACGTCGGCCCGATCGTCACCGTGCCGCGGCTCGTCGTCGGCACGGCCCGCGCGGAACTCGCCGCGACCGGGGCTCTTGCCGTCGACATGGAGTCCGCGGAGCTGGCGGCGGGAGTCGGCGACGTGCCGTTCGCCGCCGTCCGCGTCATCGTCGACACGGCGGCGCAGCCGCTGGGACGCATCGACCTGGCCCGCCGCGGAATCCGCGGTCTGCGCACGATGCGTCCGCTCGGGCGCCCGATCGAGGCGTGGGTCGCCGCGGTCGGCCGTCGCCAGGTTCTGCTCGCCGAGCCGCGGGCGTTCTGCGCCGGCGTCGAGCGGGCGATCGAGGTCGTCGAGCGCGCCCTGGAGATCTACGGTGCGCCGGTCTATGTCCGTAAGCAGATCGTGCATAACGCCCACGTGGTGGCCGACCTGGCCAGCCGTGGAGCGATCTTCGTCGAGGAGCTCGACGAGGTGCCCGGCGGCTCGACGGTCGTCTTCTCCGCACACGGAGTGGCTCCGGCCGTCTGGGACCAGGCGGGCGAGCGCGGCCTGTCCGTCATCGACGCCACCTGCCCGCTGGTGGAGAAGGTGCACACCGAGGCCCGCCGGTTCACCGCCCGCGGGGACACCGTGCTGCTCATCGGCCATTCCGGCCACGAGGAGGTGGACGGAACCCTCGGCGAGGCGCCCGGCCGCATCACGCTGGTCGAGTCCTCGGCCGACGTCGGCTCCCTCGACGTTCCCGATCCCGAGCGCGTCACATACCTCATGCAGACCACGCTGGCCCTGGACGAGGCCGCGGAGGTCGTTGACGCGTTGACGGAGCGGTTCCCGGCGATCGTCGGGCCGGGTTCCACCGATATCTGCTACGCGACCTCGAACCGGCAGAACGCGGTCCGCAAGGTTGCCGAGGAGGCCCAGCTCGTCCTCGTCGTCGGCTCGGCCAACAGCGCGAACTCCGTGCGGCTCGTCGAGGTGAGCAGGCGCGATGGCGTCGAGGCGCATCTGGTCGGGGACGTCGGGGACGTGCATCTGTCCTGGCTCGCCGGCGTGGGCACGATCGGCATCTCGGCCGGCGCCTCGGCCCCGCCGTCCCTCGTCGACGAGCTCCTGACCGCGTTGTCGGGTCTCGGCGCGACGGACGTCTCGGTGCGTTCCGTCGGTACCGAGACGCTGGCCTTCCACCTGCCCAAGGAACTACGCCAACCGGCCCCGGCGCCCGTTCCAGGGCCATAGTGCGCCTGGCCCCCGGGCGGTCCCGAGGCGCGGCCCGGAGGGCGAAGCCGGTGGCGTCGCCCGGGCGGCGCGGTGGGGCTGGGTTCAGCGGGATGCGGCGCCGCGATCGGCCTCAGGCGGCCGGGCCGGTGCGGCGTGCCGCTCGCCCCACCGGCGCAGGGCCAGCAGGACCGGTGCCAGATCCCGGCCGGAGGACGTCAGCCGGTACTCGTGCCGGGACCGGGCGCCCGCCTCCTGGTATGGCTAACGCTCCAGCACCCCCGCGCGCTCCAGCGCCCGCAGCCGCTCGGCCAGTACGCCCCGGTGCCGGCCCGGATGCCCTTGAAGCGGTGGACCCCCAGTGTGATCTCCCGGATGACCAGCAGGGACCAGCGCTCACCCACGACCTCCAGCGTCCGCGCGATCGGACAGGCCCGCGGGCCGTCGGACGATTCCTGCATCGGTACATCCTACCGATTCTGGGTGCGTATCCTGAATGCAGCCGGCACTAGCCTCAATGCCG
>NZ_CDWTMO010000034.1:0-27290 GCF_977946435.1 Frankia sp. CgKIO3
GGTAGGTGTAGCGCGGGGAGTCCGGGGCGACGACCTCAGACGTGGTGGATCGTGAGGTCACGGCCGGGGGGGAGGAAGCGATGGTCGCGATGGGCGGTGGCGTGGTCTGCTGCGCGGTGACATCGTTCGGCTCGGGGGTCGAGCCGCCGGAGGTCAGTCCGACAGTCAGGGCGATGGCCGCGCCCATCACGAGCATGGCCGCTCCGGCCACGACCGCGATCGTCCGCTGTCGACGCCGCTGGGGGTCGCCCGGTCCGTGACCGTGCCCGTCGCGGCGGGGAGGCTCGGCGCGGCGCCGGGCCTCGCCGAGGGGCAACAGTCCGGCGGCGTGATTGTCGTCGTCGAACAGATCCAGGTCGGAGGTCGCCGACACGGGGGTGGCCGCGCCGATGCGGGTCACGTCGTCGTCCACCGGAGACCCCGTCACGCTGTTGAGCCCGATGCTGGTCGGCGTGTCGTGGTCGGGCTCGGGCTCGGGCTCGGGCCGCGTCCGGCCAGGCGGTGCTGCGCGGTTCTGCGGCGTGGTCCGGTCCAGCGGGATCACGTGGTTCGATGGGCCGGTGCGGCCGGGTTCCCCACGACCGGTGTGCGACTCGGCAGCGCCCGCAGCCGCCACGGTGGTCCCGTCAAGGGGGTTGAGTAGGGGATCCACAGTGACGTAGCGGGGACGGGCGGCGCGGCGGCGGACGCCGAGCGGTTCGTCGGGCGCGGGACAGCCCCCTGGTCTCCCACGGCCGCCGGAGCCGCCTCGCCCGCCTGGACTCCCGCGGTCCCGGCGACACCGCCGCCCGACCCCTGCCGGGAATCTGCGGCCGGTCCGGCGCCTGCTGCCGGCTCGGCCGGGTCGTCGAGGTTCTCCAGGCCGACGTCGACGGAACTCGCGTCCGTCTCCTCGCCAGTCCGAGGACGGGCGTGCATGACCGAAGCCGGTACCGGATTCGCATTGCGCGCGATCGGGATCAGCCGCCGGCGGATCTCCGTCACGTCGGGCCGCTCCTCGGCCGGCCGGTCCATCAGGTCACTGAGCAGGTTGCGCAACGGGCCGGCTAGCCGGAAGGCCCGCCGGCGGCCCTCGACCACGGCGGTCAGTACGGCGTAGGTCTCCGGGCCCTCGAACGGCGGCTGGCCCTCGACAGCCGAGTACAGCGTCGCGCCGAGCCCCCACAGGTCGCTCGCGGGAGTGCCGGAGGAGCCCCGGACCCGCTCGGGAGCGATGTAGGCCGGGGAGCCGACCAGGGCCCCAGCGCCGGTCAGGGTCACGTCGCCCTCGGTCGCGGCGATGCCGAAGCCGGTGAGCCGCACCCGGCCGTCCCGCCCGAGCAGGACGTTCCCGGGCTTGACGTCGCGGTGGAGCACGCCCGCCGAATGGGCCGCGGCGAGCGCGTCGGTCAGCGCCAGCCCGATCGCGGCGATCTGGTCGAAGGGCAGCGGGCCCTGGTTGCGGATCACATCGCCGAGGCTGTCCGCGTCGACGAGTTCCATGATGGTCCAGTGCCGCTGATGTTCCTCGACCACGTCGTACACCGAGACGATGGCGGGACTGTGCAGCCTGGCCAGGGCACGGGCCTCGCGAAGAACCCGGGCCCGGATCGCGTCGCGCTCGTTCTGCGCGCCGGCCATCGGCACGAGGATCTCTTTGATGGCGACCGGGCGCTGGAGTAGTTCGTCCTCACCGCGCCAGACGCTACCGGCTCCACCACGCCCGATAGGCGTGGTGGAGCCGGTAGCGCTGCGCTACGTAGCGAGGTGTGCCGTGCCGGGAGGTGTCCGGGGGCACAATTGCCGATTTAGCCATCGTGTCAAGTCTGACAGATGGACTGATGCGCGCGCCGGACGGCCCGCATCTTTCCGAACACTACGGGCACCGCAAATCCGTCGATGGCCGACATCACGGACCGGGCCGGAAGGTGGCGAACAGCTGGCGCATCAACGGTTGATCTTGCAGCCACAGATCCTCCCTGGTATGCCAGTACAGGGCATACCCGTGGCCGTTGCGAATCGCACCCCGGTTGAGCACATGCACCATGACCCCGTCCGACCCGCGGTACCCGAACTCCCAGTCGGCCTGGTTGGTGCCATCCCCACCATCGCTGGGAGCCAGCCGTATCTGCCGATAATCCCGCACGCTCTGCCGGAAGCCGGCCTCGTTGCGTCGCCAGTCGCCGATGGCAGAGGTGTTTGCTTGCCTGACGCTACCGACACGTAGGAAGGACCGGGCAGCCGGGTCCACGAAGTCGACGTTTCCGGGTCCGCCGGGCCCCTCGCGGCGCTGCCAGTCCGAGGGGTACGCCACGGACCAGCCGGCGGTGGGATCGACGTAGGACACCCAGCCAGGCGGGCCCGTGACCGGGGTGGTTTCCCGAGCGACGGGCTCCCCGGCCGCCGCCGGGCCCGCCGGGGCCGACCCGCCGGCTCCGGTCGGCGACGAGATGCCGCCGGTCTGGTTGGTCGAGGTGCCGCGGCTCTTGTCGTCCGGGCCACCTGTCACCACGATCACGATGCCGATGATCGCGGCGGCGACCAGTGCCACGAGCGTCGCCACGGCGATGGTCACGCGACGCTGATCCCCGGCGTCGGGGTCGCGTGGCGGACCTCCCGCCGGCTCGATTCCCGCCGGCCCGTCGGGCGCCGGCCGCAGCCGGGCGGTCGACGGCGGGGAGGCCGGTGAGGCGGTGGCGAAGAGATTAGCCAGTTCGACGTCGCCGCCGGTGAAACCGTTGCCGTGCCCTCGGCCGATGAGCCGGGCCCCGGCCGGGATTCCGCCCAGGGCACGCATCCGGTCGATCGAGTGGATGCGCTCCAACGGCCCGGTGGGACGGGACCGAGGTGTCCGCGACGGCGTGGCCTCCTGACGCGTCTCGGTGTCCTGGCGGGCTCCGGTGTTCTGCTGAGCTGCGGCGTGCTGGCGGACCGCATCTCGTTCGACTATCTCGCGCAGTCGCCTGCGTACGACGGTGAGCGGTGGTCGGCTCGCCTCGTGCGGGGCCATCAGGTCGTCGATCACCGGTATAAGTGGTCCGGCCAGCCGGAAGGGCTGGCGTCGTCCCTGAACCAGGGCGGTGAGCACCGAAATCGGGTCACCGCCGGAGAAGGGCGGGTAGCCTTCGACGGTGGTGAACAGCGTGGCGCCCAGTCCCCACCGGTCACCCGCGGCGCTGCCGGCATCGCCACGGGCGCGTTCCGGCGGCAGGTAGGCGGGGGAGCCCATCACCATCCCAGTGCTGGTGAGCCGGGGATCCCCCTGGCTGACCGCGATGCCGAAGTCGGTCAGCCGGGCCCGGCCGTCCGCGGTCACCAGCACGTTGCTCGGCTTGACGTCGCGGTGCACCACGCCGAGCCGGTGCGCGGCCTCCAGGGCGTAGGCGAGGCTGATACCGATCCGGCACGTCTCCTCGACCGGCAGCGGTCCGCGATCATTGATGATCGTGGCGAGGGACTGGCCGTCAACGTATTCCATGATGATCCAGGGCAGCTCGCCGTCGTCGATGACGTCGAGGACGGCGACGGCACCGGGATGATGCAGCCGACCGGCGGCGCGCGCCTCGCGTAGGACCCGCTCGCGGGTCAGGTCGCGTTCGTCCGCGTTCTCCCCGAGCGGCAGCTGTACTTCCTTGATTGCAACCAAGCGCTGGAGCAGCTCGTCGGTGGCCCGGTGCACGACGCCGAATCCGCCGCGTCCGATGACCCCGTCGAGCCGGTACCGTCCCCCGACGAGGGCCACCGCTCTGGCCGAACCCGGATTGTCCGGGGACCCGCCTGCCATCCCGTCGTCCCTTCCGATCGCCGGTGGGGCTCGCATCCATGGGATCACATCGTGGCCGGACCGGGGGTCGGGCATGCTGGCGACAGCGACCGAACGGACCACGGACCTGGGGTGCAGTGTGAACGATAAAGACTGGGAGCGGTTGCGGAACGCCGCTGTCCGTGTCGCACAGAGCGCCTACGCGCCCTACTCGGGTCTGCGGGTGGGTGCTGCTGCACTGGTCGTGGATCTGCCGGACGCCGCCGGGCGTACCACCGGTGACGACCCGTGGATCGTCGTCGGCTGCAATGTCGAGAACGCGTCCTACGGCCTCGGGCTGTGCGCCGAATGCGGTCTCGTCTCGGCGCTGCACGCCAGAGGCGGTGGTCGGCTGCTGGCGTTCGCCTGCGTCGACTCCGACGGTGCGCCGTTGGCGCCCTGCGGACGGTGCCGCCAGCTGCTCTACGAGCACGGCGGGCCGGATCTGCTCGTCGCCACGGGCGACGGCGTGCGCACCATCGCGGACCTGCTCCCCGCAGCGTTCGGACCGCACGATCTACCGGGTGTCGCGTGAGCGGGAGTTTCGACGTCGTCGATCTGATCCGGGCCAAGCGGGACGGTCGACCCGTCGATCTCCGGGCCGTCGACTGGCTCATTGACGCCTACACCCGGGGTCTGGTCGCCGACGAGCAGATGTCGGCGTACCTGATGGCGGTGGTGTGGCGCGGGATGGCTTCCGCCGAGCTGGACCGCTGGACCGCCGCAATGATCGACAGTGGGGAGCGCCTGGACCTGACCGGCGTGGGACGTCCCACCGTCGACAAACACTCCACCGGAGGGGTCGGCGACAAGGTCTCGCTCGTGCTGGTGCCGCTGGTCGCCGCCTGTGGGGCCGCGGTCCCACAGCTCGCCGGGCGGGGGCTCGGTCACACCGGTGGAACGCTGGACAAGATGGAGGCGATCCCCGGCTGGCGGGCGGATCTGTCGGCCGCCCGGATGCGTGAGCTCCTCGCCGAGGTGGGTGCGGTGATCTGTGCCGCGGGTGCCGGCCTCGCTCCGGCCGACCGCCGGCTCTACGCGCTGCGGGACGTCACCGGAACCGTCGAGTCGATCCCGCTCATCGCATCGTCGATCATGAGTAAGAAGATCGCCGAGGGCACGTCGGCGCTGGTCCTGGACGTCAAGGTCGGCTCTGGGGCCTTCATGACGTCGGTGGGCGAGGCCCGTGAGCTCGCCCGGGCGATGGTCCGGATCGGCGTTGCCGCCGGGGTCCGCACCGAGGCCCTGCTGACCGGGATGGACCACCCCCTCGGCCGGACCGCCGGGCACGCGCTGGAGGTGGCCGAGGCCGTGGAGACCCTCCGTGGTGGTGGGCCGGCGGATCTGGTGGAGGTCACCGTCGCGCTGGCCAGAGCGATGATCGACCTCGTCGCCGCCGAGCTCGGCCACCGGTCCGGCGCTCTCCATGATCCCGCGCAGGTGCTGGCTGCCGGGGACGCTTTTGCGGTGTGGCGGGCGATGGTCGCGGCCCAGGGCGGCGATCCGGACGCGCCGCTTCCGGCGGCGAGCCATGTCGAGACCGTCCCCGCGCCGGCGACCGGCTATCTCCACCGCCTGGACGCCCGAGCGGTCGGCGTGGCGGCTTGGCGGCTTGGCGCGGGCCGGGCCCGCAAGGAGGACGCGGTCTCCGCGACGGCGGGCGTGCGGTGGCGGGTGGGAATCGGTGACCCGGTCACGGCCGGCGAGCCGCTGCTGGAACTGCACACCGACGACCCGGCCAGCGTCGAGCGGGCCCGGGAGGCCCTGACGGGAGCGGTGGAGGTCGCCGCGACGCCGCCCCCGAGCACACCGCTCGTCCTCGATCACCTCAGCTGAACCGATCACCTCAGCTGAACCGGTCCCGGCAGTCCGGGTCGTCATCGTGCCGTCGCTGTTCTGTCGTACCCGTGGCCTACCGTCGAGACGATGACGGAGGACATGATGACGAACGACGCACGGCCCCCGACGATCACGGTTGAGGACATCCGCCGGGTGCCGAAGGTACTGCTTCATGACCATCTTGACGGCGGGCTCCGGCCGGCCACGGTGGTCGAGCTCGCCGACGAGACCGGTTACCGCGATCTGCCGACCACGGACGTCCACACCCTGAGCATGTGGTTTCGTGGCGGCGCGCATAGCGGCTCGCTCGTCCGCTACCTGGAGACGTTCCGGCACACGGTGGGGGTGATGCAGACCCAGGAGGCCATCATGCGGGTGGCGCGGGAGTGCGCGGAGGATCTCGCGGCCGACGGCGTCGTCTACGCCGAGGTGCGGTTCGCCCCCGAGCTGCACGTCGAGCGCGGGCTGTCCCTGGACGCGGTGGTCGAGGCCGTGCTTGACGGGTTCCGGGCCGGTTCGGCCGGCACACCGCTGCACCTTCGCGCCCTGCTCACCGCGATGCGCCATCAGGCCCGCTCACTGGAGATCGCGGAGCTCGTGGTCCGGTGGCGCGATGCCGGCGTGGTCGGGTTCGACATCGCGGGCGCCGAGGCGGGCAATCCGCCTACCCGTCACCTGGACGCCTTCCAGTACATCCAGCGGGCGAACGGCCACTTCACGATCCATGCAGGCGAGGCGTTCGGCCTGCCGTCGATCTGGGAGGCCGTGCAGTGGTGCAACGCCGATCGGCTGGGGCACGGAGTGCGCATCGTCGATGACATCACGGTCGATCCGGACGGTAAGGCGATCCTCGGTGATCTCGCGAACTACGTGCGCGACGTCCGGGTGCCGCTGGAGATGTGTCCCTCGTCGAACGTGCACACCGGAGCCGCGCCGAGCATCGAGCGGCACCCCATCGGGCTGCTTCGCCGGCTGCAGTTCCGGGTCACGGTCAACACGGACAACAGGCTGATGAGCGGCGTGTCGCTGTCGAGTGAGTTCGCGACCCTCGTGGACGTCAACGGCTACGGCTGGTCCGACATCCGCTGGCTCACCCTCAACGCGATGAAGTCCGCCTTCCTGCCCTTCGACCGGCGGCTCGATTTCATCAACAACGTCATCAAGCCGGGCTATGCGGAGCTTGTCTCCGCGGAGTCAGCCTGATGAGCGGTGGGCCGGTGAGGCCCGCCTCGGATGTCGTGGTGGGAGCCGATGGTTGCCCGCGATGCCCGTGGGGTCTGTCCGCGCCGGAGTACGTCGCCTACCACGACGACGAGTGGGGGCGTCCGGTCAGGGACACGGTCGGTCTGTTCGAGCGGCTGACGCTGGAGGCGTTCCAGTCCGGCCTGTCGTGGTTGACGATCCTGCGCAAGCGGCCGGCGTTCCGGGCGGCGTTCGCCGGATTCGACCCGGCCGCCGTGGCCGCGTTCGGTTCCGCGGATGTCGACCGGCTGCTCGCCGACGCCGGCATCGTCCGAAACCGCCGCAAGATCGAGGCGACGATCGCCAATGCCCGCGCCGTCCTTACGCTGGACCGTCCCCTCGAGGATCTGATCTGGTCGTTCCAGCCGGAGCCGATGGGGCGGGTGGCGCCGGCCACCCTCGCCGACGTGCCGGCGAAGACCCCCGAGTCGGTGGCGCTCGTCAAGGGGCTGCGCGCGGCCGGGTTCGTCTTCGTCGGTCCGACCACCGCCTATGCCCTGATGCAGGCCTGCGGGCTCGTTGATGATCATCTGTCTGGCTGCTGGGTGGCGGGGCGCGTGGGCTAGCCGTCAGATCTCGGCTGTGGCCGTCGGCGGCGGATCATCCGGGGAAGCCGGTCACCTGGGAAAGCCGGCGAGCACATCCGCGGAGGCGGACAGTCCGAGCCGGGTCGCGCCGGCCTCGATCATCTCGATCGCCTTCTCGGCGGTGCGGATGCCGCCCGAGGCTTTGATGCCGAGCCGGCCACCCACGGCCGCCGCCACCGCCCGCACTGCGCGCACGCTGGCCCCGCCGGCCGGGTGGAAACCGGTGGAGGTCTTGACGAACTCGGCGCCGCCGGCCTCCGCTGCCCGGCAGGCGGCGACGATGCTCTCGTCCGGCAGCAGGGCCGTCTCCAGGATGACCTTGAGCACGACGTCCGGCGGCACCGACAGCCGGACCTCGGTGATTTCGGTCTCGATCGCTCGCCAGTTCTCGTCCATCGCGTTGGCGATGTCGATGACCATGTCGATCTCCGTGGCGCCGTCCGCGACCGCCCGCCGCGCCTCCTCGGCCTTGATGACGGTCAGGTGCGTGCCGTGCGGAAAGCCGATGACGGAGGCGACGCCGAAGGCCGGCCCGACCTCACCGCCGTCCCGTCGGGTACTCGCGGCGGCCAGGTAGACATGGGTCGGCGCCACACAGACGGCACCGACACCCAGCTTGGCAGCTTCCCCGCACAGCGCGAGTATCTCCTCGCCGGTGGCGGACGGCTGTAGCAGTGTGTGGTCGACTATCCGGGCCACCTCGGCGCGCCGCAGCGTGGGGCGAGCGCCGGCGGCCGGTCGGGAGGGGCACTTCTCGGGTTCCTCGCCGGGACGGTCCGATCCGGCCGGAGCCGTTGTCATACGTTGCATCATTGCCGATCGCCCGGCTTCGCGTACGAGGAGTCCTTCCGTGCAGCTGCACATCGTCGACCATCCCCTCGCGGCCTCGTCGCTGACCGTCCTGCGGGACGAGCGCACGCCCCGGTCCCGGTTCCGGCCCGTCCTATACGACCTGGCGATGATGCTCGTGTACGAGGCGACCCGTACGCTGCCGACGATGCCGGTCACCGTCACGACTCCGCTGGCCACGACCTCCGGGGTGCGGTTGGCCGCGGAACCGGTCGTCGTCCCGGTGCTGCGGGCCGGGCTCGGCATGCTGCCGGCGGCGCTCAACCTGCTTCCCGACGCCCACACCGCGTTCATCGGGCTCTCCCGCGACGAGACGACCTTCGAACCCACGGCCTACCTGGAGGCGGTGCCCACCGATCTGGCCGGCCGCCCGGTGCTGCTGCTCGACCCGATGCTCGCCACCGGCGGTTCGGCCCTGCACTGCCTGCGGCTGCTCGCCGACCGCGGGGCGCGGGGCGTCACCGTGGTCTCCGTGGTGGCAGCACCGGAGGGCCTTGCGGCGCTGGAATCCGGTGGCCCTGCGGTCGGCACGGCCGACCTGACCGTTGTGACCGCCGTGGTCGACGAGAGATTGAACGAGACGGCCTATATTGTGCCCGGGCTCGGCGACGCGGGTGATCGGATCTTCGGCGAGATGTGATCTCCGTCGCGTCCGTCGAGCAGATTGCCCGCGGCCGTGTGCAGGTGGAGCAGGCGTGCCACGGCCTGGTCCCGAGCCGCGGGCACCGCGTCGACGGCATGCCCCGGCACCGGCTCCACGGTCTCGAGGTACACCTTCAGTTTGGGTTCGGTCCCGCTCGGGCGGAAGATCACCCGATCCTCGTCGAGGAGCAGCATGAGCACGTCGGCGGGTGGCAGGACCGGATGCGCCGCGTCGGCACGGTCCATGGGGCCGGCACGGTCCACGGGGCGTGCGGGTCGAGGGGGGATCCCTCCCGCCGGTGCGTTCCCGTCCCGCCCGCCGGCCAGCAGGTCACGGACTCCGGTGACGGGACGCCCGGCGAGGCTGGTCGGCGGCTGGACCCGCAGGCGGTGCATCATCTCGTCGATCTGGGTGACGTCGTCGAAGCGCGCCGAGTGTTGCCCCGTGAGATGGACACCGAGTCGTGCGGACAACTCGTCGAGCAGGCCTGGCAGGGTCCGACCTCGTCGCTTCGCCCGCGCGGCGATCAGAGCGATGGCGAGGGCGGCGGTGATGCCGTCCTTGTCGCGGACCAGATCCGGGGCGACGGCGTATCCGAGTGCCTCCTCGTAGCCGAAGACCAGCCGCGCGTCCGCACGCATGATCCACTTGAAGCCGGTCAGCGTTTCGGCGTAAGGAATCCCGACCTCGGCGGCCAGCGCACGCAGACCGGAGGAGCTGACGATGGTGGTCGCTACCGGACCGGGGCGGGAGCGCAGGACATGATCGGCGAGAAGCAGACCGACCTCGTCACCGCTGAGTACCCGCCCTCCGACGGCGACGGCGCACCGGTCGGCGTCGGGATCGTTGGCGAGTACCAGATCGGCGTCGATGCGCTCGCCGAGCGCCAGAACCCGGTCCATCGCCCCCGCCTCCTCGGGGTTCGGCCACTGGACTGTCGGAAACTCCGGATCGGGTTCGGCCTGCTCGTGGACGACATCGGGTGCGGCGAGACCCGCGGCGGTGAACACGGCGCTGAGAACGGCTGCGCCGACACCGTGCAACGGGGTGTACGCAACGGTCAGGGCCGTCGCGTCCGTGGTCACGTCTGTGCGTAGGTCGGTGGCTGTGGCTGTGGCTGTGGCTGTGGCTGCCCGGCCGGCGGTGGCCGCCGCGTGTATGTAGTCGTCGACGACATCCGCATCGAGCCTCCGCCAGGTCTCGGCGAGTGGGATCGCCCGGGCGGGGCCGGCAGCCGCGATCATTCCTTCGATCTCACTGTCCGCCGGAGCCACGAGCTGCGCCCCCCGCGCGGCGCCCGAGGAGGCATCACCCAGGTAGACCTTATAGCCGTTGTCGGTGGCCGGATTGTGGCTGGCCGTGACCATCACGCCGGCGTCCGCGCCCAGCCTGCGCACGGCGAAGGCCAGCACCGGAGTGGGCACCGGCCCGGGGAGTACCAGCGCCCGCAGTCCGGCACCGGCGAACACCCGGGCGCTGTCGAGGGCGAACGCCTCGCTGCGATGCCGGGCGTCGTAGCCGACGACGACGGTCGCCGTCGAGGAACTCGGTGCCGCCTGTGCTGGTGGTGTCGCCCTGCTCGTGAGCCAGGTGGCGAGTCCGGCGGCGGCGCGGCGCACCACGGCGGTGTTCATGCCGGCTGGACCGGCGCGCAGTGGCCCGCGCAACCCGGCTGTGCCGAACCGCAGCGGTCCGTGGAAACGTGTGGCCAGCTCCGCGAGCAGCGTGGCATCGTGACCCGCGCCGTCGCGCAGCCGGGCCAGTTCGGCCTGGTCAGCGGGATCCGGATCATCGGCCAGCCAGGCCTCGACCTGCTCGGCGAGTGGGCTGGGCAGGGACGTCGGGCCTGGTCGGGACGAGGACGGCATCGCGATTCCGCTGTGGTCCTACAGCCGGGTGACGATGTCGGCGAGCAGGATACCCATGCGTTCCGCGGCGGCAGCTCCCGTGGCCAGCACCTCGAGATGATCTAGCGGCTCGCCGCTCATCCCCGCTGCGAAGTTGGTGACCAGGGACAGGGCCAGCACCTCCGCTCCGGCGGCCCGCGCCGCGATCGTCTCGTGCACGGTCGACATGCCGACCAGGTCGGCTCCCAGGAACCGCAGCATGCGGATCTCTGCGGGTGTCTCGAAGTGCGGACCGGGCAGTCCCGCATACACTCCTTCGGCCAGGGTGGGATCGACCTCGCGGGCAAGCGCCCGTAGCCGGGGGGAATAGGCGTCGGTCAGGTCGGTGAACGCCGGACCGACCAGGGGTGAGCGGCCGGTCAGGTTCAGGTGGTCGGCGACCAGGACGGGCTGGCCGACGTACATGTCCGCGCGCAGACCGCCGGCGGCGTTCGTCAGTATGACGGTCGACGCGCCGGCCGCACAGGCCAGGCGGACCGCGTGGACCACCCGGGACAGGTCATGGCCCTCGTAGGGATGTACGCGGCCCAGATAGATCAACAGGCGGCGGTCGCCGAGCTGGACGGAGCGTGCGGTCGGCTTGTGCCCGGGAACGTCGGTGTTGGATGGGAAGCCGCCGAGTTGGGTAAACGTGACCTCGGTGACGTCGGTCGCCTGCCGGGACAGTACATCGGCGGCCGGGGGCCAGCCCGATCCCAGCACAATCGCGATGTCGTGCCGGTCGGCTCCGGTCAGCTCGGCCAGGGTGGCGGCCGAGGCCACCGCGTTCGGTTCGTCCGCCTGTGCCCTCACCCGGCGACTGTACGGGGTGCGTGGAGGACACTGACGCCGGTGCCCCTGATACCGTCCCATCGTCGTCTCCCGGCAGTGCCCTTGGAGTCCGGCGAGTTCATCGAGGTCGTGCTGCGCGGTCGGCTCACCGACCCGAGCGGGCCCGGACGGTTCACGGCGAAGGTCGAATCCTTCGTCGGACACCGGTTCGGGGCCTCGCGCTGGATCATGCTGACCGATCGGCGGCTGCTGGTCCTCGCCCCCTTCCCGCGGGAGGGCGACTGGTTCGACGTCGTCTTCGACCGTCGTGAGGTGACGGCGTCCCGAGGCGTCAAGCACGGAGATGTGATCACCGTCGAGCTCACCACTCCCCGCGGCCGTCAGGTCCTGCGCATCTCGGCCCGGCTACGCGGGGAGGCGGGCCGTTTCATCCGCGCGCTGCGCTAACGGCGAACGATCTCGCCGTGCGGGCCCGTGCGGCCTGTCCGGCCCATGCGGTCGCCGGGAGCGGCGGTCTCGCGGTTACCGGCCGATAGGGTCAGGACTGGATCCCGCGACGGGCGCAGTGACATCGCCACACATCTGGCGAGAAAAGTACCCGGCGGGCCGGACCAGACTGCGATGGGAACAACGGATCGATGACTACGACCCAGTCGACCACCGGCGAGCTACCGATCCCGGTGGCGGGGGCCGCCACCTCGGGCGGGCGGCAGCGCACGGCCATGCGCACACATCTGTGCGGTGATCTGCGATCGGATCACGTTGACCAGACCGTGACGGTGTGTGGCTGGGTGGCGCACCGCCGTCAGCACGGCCAGTCGCTGACCTTCGTCGACCTGCGTGACCATTCCGGGATCATTCAGGCGGTCGTCGACGGCTCGGTCGACGTCCGGACCGAGTACGTGTTGCGGATCACCGGTACCGTCGCCGTCCGCCCGGAGGGGACCGCGAACCCCGCCCTGGCCACGGGCGAGGTCGAGCTACGCGACTGCGAGGTGCAGGTGCTCTCGGTCGCGACACCGCCGCCGTTCCCGCTGGACGATCGAGCCGACTCCGTCGATGAGACCACTCGTCTCGCCTACCGCTATCTCGATCTGCGCCGTGACCGGATGCAGCGCAACCTGCGGATCCGCTCGGCGGTTCTTGCGGCGATGCGCTCGGCGCTCGCCCCGCTGGACTTCGTCGAGGTCGAGACGCCGCTGCTGATGCCCTCGACACCGGAGGGAGCGCGGGAGTTCATCGTCCCGTCGCGCCAGTTCCCAGGCAGTTTTTACGCCCTCCCGCAGTCACCCCAGCTTTTCAAGCAGTTGCTCATGGTGGGCGGGACGGATCGCTATTTCCAGTTCGCCCGATGTCTGCGCGACGAGGACCTGCGGGCCGACCGGCAGTACGAGTTCACCCAGCTCGACCTCGAGATGAGCTTCGTGGACCAGGACGACGTGCTCGGCGTGACGTCGGCGGCGGTTTTGGCCGCGGCCCGGGCGGTGACCGGCGGCCCCGTGCTGCCGATCGAGCGGATGTCCTGGCACGAAGCGATGAACCGCTTCGGGGTCGACAAGCCGGACCTGCGGTTCGGCATGGAACTCATAGGGCTGACCGCGGTCTTCGCGGGTAGCGGTTTCAAGGCGTTCGCCGGGGCCGAGGCCGTCAAGGGAATCCGCGTACCCGGCGGGTCAGCCTCGCACAACCGGCGCAAGCTCGACGATCTCACCGCGCGGGCGAGGGGACTGGGCGCGAAGGGCCTGGTCTGGATGCGGGTCGGTCCCGGCGGCGAGCTGGAGTCCCCGGTGGCGAAGTTTCTCGCCGCCGAGGAACTCGCCGGCATCGTCGCGGCAACCGCGGCGGTGGCGGGCGACCTTCTTCTCCTGGTCGCCGACGAGTGGGCGACCACCTGCGAGGTGCTCGGCCAGCTTCGCAACGATCTGGGCCGCCCGCCGGCCGGCGAAGGTCCCTTGCGGTTCGTGTGGGTCGTCGACTTCCCGCTGTTCGTCGGGGTGGATCCCGGCACCGGACGGCCGAAGCCGGGGCATCACCCCTTCACCCGTCCGCACCCCGACGATGTGGACAAGCTGGAGACCGATCCGCTCGCGGTGCGTAGCCGGGCGTACGACCTGGTGCTCAACGGCTGGGAACTCGGATCTGGCTCGATCCGGATCCATGAGAGCGATCTCCAGCAGCGCATCTTCGGGATCCTCGGAATCTCGCCGGCGGAGGCGAAGGCTCGATTCGGCTTCTTCCTCACCCCTTTCGGCTACGGGGCGCCACCGCACGGCGGATTCGCGGTGGGGATCGACCGGTTGGTGGCGATCCTCGCCGGTGAGGAGAACATCCGGGAGGTCATCGCTTTTCCCAAGACCCAGTCGGGACTCGACCCATTGACGGGCGCCCCGACGCCCGTGACCGATCGTCAGCTGCGTGAGCTGGGGATGCGGGTGGTCACTGCACCGGCACCGGCACCGGGCCCGGTAGCCGTCTGAGCGCGTCGGGCCCGGCCGATGGGCGGTGAGGTGGTCGGGCCGGGCATTGCCGCGACCAAGCCTTTGGCCAGCTCCCCGGTGGGGGGTGGTGGGGTAGGAACGGGCCGAATGGGGTAGTCACCTTCTGCTGCCCGTGAGCCGACCTGCTGCCCGTGAGCCGAGCCGGTGGGTGACGGCTGTCTGGTGCTGGTACCGACCCCGAGATCCCGACCCGAGGAGGCTAGGTGCAGATCCCTTTCTCGTCGTCGTCGAGCACCAGTCTCGGCATCGAATGGGAGCTGCAGCTCGTCGACCAGCAATCGCGCGAACTTCGCGGCGAGGCCAGCGGGATTCTTCACGAGCTGCGGGCGAAGGCCGGGGAGCGCGAGGCGCCCAAGGCCAAGCACGAGCTGTTCGAGTCGACCATCGAGGTCGTCACCGGGGTCTGCGACTCGGTGGAGGAAGCGACCGCGGACCTGGCTGGAACCGTCTCGCTGCTGCGCGATCTGGCGGAACGGCGCGGGATCGGGCTGATGTGCAGCGGCACGCATCCGGCCAGTGACTATATGGGGCAGCGCATCACCGAGGATCATCGCTATTTCCGGCTGGTCAGCCAGATGCAGTGGTTGGCCCGGCGGCTGCTCATCTTCGGCGTCCACGTACACGTCGGAGTGCGGTCTGCGGACAAGGTCATGCCGATCGTGAACGCTCTGATGGCCTATGTCCCGCATTTTCTCGCCCTGTCGGCGTCGTCGCCCTACTGGCTGGGCGGAGACACCGGGCTGGCCTCATCCCGATCACAGGTCTTCGCGAGCCTGCCCACCGCGGGACTGCCGTACCCGTTGGAGGACTGGCCGGGTTTCGAGTCGTTCATGGAGACACTGATTGTCTCCGGCACCATCGAGACGATCCGCGAGGTCTGGTGGGACATTCGTCCACATCCCAACTTCGGCACCGTGGAACTGCGGGTCTGCGATGGTCTGCCGTCCCTGATGGAGGTGGGGGCGGTCGCGGCTCTCGCGCAGTGCCTGGTTGACCGCATGAACACCCAGATCGATCGTGGGTATCGCCTCCCGACTCCGCAACGATGGCTCGTGCAGGAGAACAAGTGGCGAGCGGCCCGGTACGGTCTGGACACACAGATCATCGTCGATGGTCGGGGCGGTATCCGGCCGGTCCGGGACGAGATCACCGATCTCGTGGAGGATCTGCTTCCGGTCGCCCACCGCCTCGGTTGTTCATCCGAGCTCTCCGACGCGCTGACCATCCTGCGGACGGGCGCGAGCTATACCCGGCAGCGGGACGCCGCCCGGCGGGCCGGTGGAGATCTCATCCGGGTCGTCGATACCCTGCTCGAAGAGATGAATATGGGCCGTCCGGTAGTCGACGGCTAGACACGTCGGCGAATACCCCGAACCGCACGCGTTCAGGGCCCGCGTGGCGTGTGCAGGGAGGAGCCCGGCCGGCAGATGAAGGTTGACGAGACCGCGGCGGTCGCCGGGTGGGTGGCCGCGCACGAATCCGAGCTGATCGCGTTGCGTCGCGATCTCCACGCCCACCCGGAGCTCGGCCGGCGGGAGCACCGCACCGCCGAGCAGGTCGAGGCGCGACTCCGGGCCGCGGGACTGTCGCCGCAGCGCCTGCCGGACCTTCCTGGCCTGTGGTGTGATATCGGTCTCGGCGTCGATCATGATCCAGACGCTCCCGTGATCATGCTGCGGGCCGACATGGACGCTCTTCCACTCTCGGATATCAAGGACGTGCGGTACCGCTCCACCGTTCCGGGTGTGGCTCACGCTTGCGGACATGACGTGCACACGACCGTGGCGCTCGGCGCCGGACTCGCGCTTGCCGAGATCGCACGCGTGTCTACGCTGCCCGGGACCGTGCGCCTGGTGTTCCAGCCCGCGGAGGAGCTCATGCCGGGCGGCGCGTTGGACGTCATCGACGCGGGAGTGCTGAAGCCGGTGACCACGGCGATCGCGGTGCACTGCGATCCGGCGCTCGACCTGGGCATGATCGGTCTGCGGACGGGTCCGATCACCTCTGCCGCCGATGCCGTCGAAATCACGTTGGCCGGGCCCGGCGGTCACACCTCCCGGCCACAGAACACAGTCGACCTGGTGTACGCGCTCGTCCGCCTTGCAGCCGATCTTCCTGCCGCGTTGGGGCGACTAGTCGATCCCAGGTCGGCGCTCTCCCTGGTCTGGGGTCATGTGCAGGCGGGAACCGTTACCAACGCCATCCCTCGAACCGGTCAGCTCCGAGGCACGATCCGCACTTTGTCCCGGGAGACCTGGGAGAGCGTGCCGGCGCTGGTCACTCAGGTTGCCGAGCAGCTCATCGCACCGTACGGAGCACAGATCGTGGTCGACTACCGGCGTGGCGTGCCGCCCGTGGTGAACAGCGTGGATGTCGTCGAGGTCCTTCGGACCGTCGTCGACCGTGTGTTTGGTCACGGGGCCTCCACCATGGTGGCGCAATCGCTTGGTGGCGAGGACTTCGGTTGGTATCTGAACCACGTGCCGGGGGCCTTGGCCCGATTGGGCACTCGGACACCCGGCGGCCACACCTACGACCTTCACCAGGGTAGCTTCGACGTGGACGAGAGAGCGATGGGTGTGGGCGTGAAGCTGCTTGCCGGCGCGGCTCTCGATCTGCTGACCCAGACGCCACCGGCGCCGTGATGCGTCACGCAGTCGGTCGCGAACGGAGCTCGGCCACGTAGTCGGCGGGTGCCCCAGCCTTCTCCGCGGAATCGGCAATCATCTCGAGGTACCGGCGCGACGGGAGTCCTCCCTCGTAGGCGTCGAGAACATACGTCCAGGCGAGAGCCTCCCCATCGAGGGTGGAGACCCGCACCCGGATGCGGGTGTACAGGCCGGTGTCCGCGCCTTCCCAGACGTCGAGCCGTTCCAGGTCGTAACGGTCGAGGTCGTACAGAAGGACGTACGCGTGGGCACCCGGAGCCTCGACGATGGTCGGCAAGGCTCCATCCCAACCGACGTTCTCACCGCCGAACGTGAGGCGCCAACCGTTGATCCATCCAGTGCCGGTCACGGGCGAATGCGGGGCCCGCTCCTTCATCTGCGCCGGGTCGAGGTTGCCGGCGTAAGCCGCGTACAAGGTCATTGTGATCTCTCGGAGGGTTACGGTGCGTGATTATAACTGTAATTTCCGCTCATGAAAGGAGGAAGATGGCCCTACCTGACATCGCTGATGTCGGACTCCGTCTGCGATCCTATGGAGCCTTCCGCACCGGCAGGAGAGCGGCCGCGGCGGCGGGGCAAGATGATAAGGAAGCGATACCGGATCGGGAGGGCACGTGACTCGCATCATCATTCTTGGTGGAGGGCCCGGAGGCTACGAGGCGGCTCTCGTTGGAGCCTCACTCGGAGCGACGGTCACCGTCATCGACTCGGACGGGGTCGGTGGTGCCTGTGTGCTCACCGACTGCGTCCCCTCCAAAACCTTGATCGCGACTTCGGAGACCATGACGAACCTTGCTCTGGCTCCCGGCCTGGGTGTCCGCCCGCATAGTCTCGGCCCTGGGCCGGAACCGGCGTTGCCCCCTGTGGCCTGGGGGATCAGTACCGGCGCGGACTCGGGCACCCGGCCGCTCACGCCCCCGGAGGTCGTCAATGTGGATGCGGAGCAGGTGTACGAACGGGTCCGTGATCTAGCCAAGGCCCAGTCCCTGGACATTGAGCGCCGGCTCGAGCGCGAGAAGGTCGATGTCGTGCACGCCTCTGGGCGTCTTGTCGGGCCGCACGCAATCGAAACCAGCGCCGGTGAAACCTTCGTCGGCGATGTGATTTTGATCGCGACCGGCGCCTCACCACGCGATCTCCCCACGGCCCAGCCGGATGGTGAGCGGATTCTCACCTGGCGACACCTCTACGACCTCAAGGAGATACCCGAACATCTGGTCGTCGTCGGTTCCGGCGTCACCGGAGCTGAGTTCGCCAGCGCGTATCGGGCGCTTGGCGCCGAGGTCACGCTGGTTTCTTCGCGCGAACGCGTGCTGCCGGGGGAGGACCCGGATGCTGCCCGGGTCATCGAGGATGTGTTCGTGCGGCGTGGGATCGAGGTGCTCAACCGATCGCGGGCGGCGTCGGTACGGCGCATCGGGGACGGTGTGATCGTCGAGCTGACCGACGGCCGGACCGTCACGGGAAGCCATGCTCTGATGGCGGTTGGTTCGGTACCCCGCACCAAGGGCCTCGGGCTGACTGACGTGGGGGTGCGGCTTGGGCCTGGTGGGCATGTGAACGTGGACCGGATGTCGCGGACCTCGGTGCCGGGTGTCTACGCGGCCGGTGACTGCACTGGAGTCCTCCCGCTCGCATCGGTCGCCGCGATGCAGGGGCGTATCGCCATGTGGCACGCCCTCGGCGAGGCCGTCACACCCTTGCGGCTCGGGACGGTGTCGTCCAACATCTTCACCGAGCCGGAAATCGCCACCGTCGGAGTCACGCAGGTGATGAAGGACACCGGGGCAGTCGCAGCCGAGGTAACCACAGTTCCACTCTCGCGGAATCCGCGGGCGAAGATGATGGGTATTGAGGACGGCTTCGTGAAACTGTTCTGCCGTCCGGGGAGTGGAAGCGTGCTTGGCGGTGTTATTGTCGCGCCGCGTGCATCCGAACTCATCCTCTCTATCTCGCTCGCGGTCGAACACGGTCTGACCGTCGATCAAATCGCACATACGTTCTCGATCTACCCGTCGCTCTCCGGGTCGATCACCGAGGCGGCTCGCGTCCTGCGTACGCGCGACTTCTTCGCGGGATTCGACAACCCGGAGTGAGCAGGGGCCCGGCAGGACCGCATGCGGAACCTCCTGCCATGTCGGGCTGCCATGCCGGGACGACGGCCGGCGCGGCGAGTACTGCCGACGCCTGCCTGTGGAGAAGGCTACGAGCAGGGCTTTTCCACCGGGTCGCGTCTGGGGGATCGTCTGTTCCCGTAGGCGCGGCCGGCGATGTCCGCGGGATGGAACCGGTTCGCGGCGTGGCTCTGACTCTCGGGCCGACGTGCCGAAGGCATCATCGTCTGAAGCATGCGGGTGAGTAAGAGGTCCGGGTGTCGTGTCGAAAAAGACACGACGGGAAGCCCGGGACGGCCGGCCGCCCCGGGCTCACATGGCTCTTCGCGGAAGGACTGGAGGTTGCGCCAGGACAAGCCTGGGCATTTCGTCTGGACGAGCCCAGAGGGGCGTCGATATCACATATCACCAGAGCAGTATCTGGCGGATGTTGTTATCGAGGGGCGCCTCCGGCCCGAGGTGCACCGGTCCGAGTAAGCGAAAAGTTGAGAAATGTGACATCCCTGGTTAAATCACTCCGTGTCCCCGTCCTCCTTGTCCTCATCATCGCTCGTGGGGAAAACCGGAGGAAAGCCATGCTGTTCCAGTCGGCGGTTCCGGAAGAACCCGCTGGTGGCGAAGCCGAGCCCGATCCCAGAGATCAGAAGAAACGCGACGACGACGGCTCGGACTCCGAACTCACCGGGCAGCAGGGAAAAGATCAGCGCGAAGGGCAACATCAGCAGGAAGGGCCGTGCCGCCTGGCGCAGCCTCCAGCCGGGGCCGGTGAGGTCATGCGAGACCCAGTCGTTGTAGGCCGGAGGAAGGGTCCCCCCAAGCAGGTAGTGCACTCGCCCGGTCAGCGGTGGTCGCTGAACGACTGGGCGGGCCACCGCCAGCTCCCGGTCCTGGCCGCTCACCGTCGGGCTGTCGTTACCGTCCATACCTCGCAGCCTATGAAGTCTGCGGTGGAGAGGTGGCAGCCGACGGTGGGCAGGTCGAGCTTTGGTGCGTTCTAGTCTTTGATCTCACAGAGCACGGTGCCGCTGGTGACAACGGCGCCGACGGCCGCAGCCAGTCCGGTGACCGTGCCATCCCGGTGCGCGTTGATCGGCTGTTCCATCTTCATCGCTTCCAGAACAATGATCAGATCACCCGCGGAAACAGCGTCGCCGTCGTTGACCGCGACCTTTATGATGGTGCCCTGCATGGGACTGGTCAGGGCGTCGTCCGTGACCTTGGCCGCAGCCGTGCCGCGAGCGCGTCGCTTGGGCGCCGCTCCCCGGGAAGCGGCGACGGGGGCAGAACCGAATCCGGCGGGTAGCACGACTTCGAGGCGTTTGCCGCTTACCTCGACAACCACGGTCTCCCGCGGCTCGGGGGTGGTGTCGGCCTCAGTCCCTCCCGCGAAGGCCGGGACGGTGTTGTCGAACTCGGTTTCGATCCAGCGGTTGTGGATACGGAAAGGCTCTGCGGCGTCCTCCGGGGCGAAGGCGGGATCCCGTACGACCGCGCGGTGGAATGGCAGTGCCGTCGCCATTCCCTCGATGATCATCTCGTCGAGGGCGCGCCGAGCCCGCTGCAGAGCTTCCTGCCGGGTTGCTCCGGTGATGATGAGCTTTGCGAGCAGGGAGTCGAAAGCGCCGCCGATGACGCTGCCGCTTTCGATGCCGGTATCGAGTCGGACGCCGGGGCCGGCCGGCGCGATCAGCTTGGTGACCGTGCCGGGGGCGGGAAGGAAGTTACGGCCGGGATCCTCACCGTTGATACGGAATTCGATGGAGTGACCGCGAGGAGCCGGATCGGTGAAGTCGAGTGCCTCACCCTCTGCGATGCGGAACTGGGCGCGAACCAGGTCCACTCCGGAGACCTCTTCGGTTACCGGATGCTCGACCTGGAGGCGGGTATTGACTTCAAGGAAGCTGATCATGCCATCGCGGGCGACGAGGAACTCGACGGTCCCGGCCCCGATATAGCCGGCTTCCTTGCAGATCGCCCTCGAGGCGTCGTACAGCGAGTGGAGCTGAGCCTCCGAGAGAAACGGTGCCGACGCCTCCTCCACGAGCTTCTGGTAACGGCGTTGGAGCGAGCAGTCGCGGGTACCGACCACGACGACGTTGCCGTGCGTGTCCGCCAGGATCTGGGTCTCGACGTGGCGGGGCTGGTCCAGGTACCGCTCGACGAAGCACTCTCCGCGACCGAACGCCGCGACCGCCTCCCGGACGGCACTGTCGAACAGTTCGGGGAGCTCCTCCGCGGTCCAAGCGACCTTCAGCCCGCGCCCTCCGCCACCAAAAGCGGCCTTGATGGCAACCGGAAGGCCGTACTGCTTGGCGAAGGTGACAACTTCATCGACGCCGGCCACGGGGTCTGCGGTGCCAGGTGCGAGCGGCGCACCGACCGCTAGTGCAATATGCCGGGCCGCGGTCTTGTCCCCGAGACGGCGGATGGCCTCCGGCGGCGGGCCGATCCAGGTGAGGCCTGCGGAGATCACGGCCTCCGCGAAGTCCGCGTTCTCCGAGAGAAAACCGTATCCCGGGTGGACGGCATCGGCCCCGGAGGACTTGCAAGCATCGAGAATTTTGTCGATGCGCAGGTATGAATCACCAGGGGTCGTGCCCCCCAACGCAAATGCCTCGTCAGCAACGCGTACGTGCAGGGCATTGATATCCGGTTCCGCGTATACTGCGACGCTGGTGTATCCGGCGTCGCGGCAGGCGCGGGCCACTCGAACCGCGATTTCTCCCCGATTGGCGATGAGGATCTTACGCACGTCGCTCCCGTCCTCGTCCGGCCTGCCTGAGTGTAGGTGAGTCGGGCCGCACATTTTGTTGCTGTCGTTAGTACCCAGATGTGATGCTGCAGACATCCCGGCGTCATGCCTATCGGTTGATCACCAGTCGGCTCGAGTGCGCGCACCCGGCGTCATCCCGGACCTTTGCCACGCGCCCGGTCCGGTGGTGAGACTGCCACGGAGCGCCAGCGTCGGGCTGGCCCAGGATGAACGGCGGGTGGCCGGCGCCGACGAGGGAGCGGCACGAGCCGTCAGGAGCGCCACCACAGCGGCGATCTCCTCCGGCGTCGCCTCGCCGCGGATCAGCTGCAGCCGAGGCCGACTCGCCCGCCTGTCATCGTCCTGAACCACGTTTCTCTCCTCGGTACCTCGAGTAGCTGGTGCGTCGTGAGTATGCCGTCCGTGGACCTCTGAGGCCCGGGAGATCTCCGTCGGGGAGATCCTCCTTCCGGCGAGCTGGCGACGGCAGATATCGTCTATAGCGGGATGTTGCCGTGCTTCTTCGGTGGCAGGGATTCACGTTTGGTACGCAGCAGACGCAGCGCTCGAATGACCTCGCACCGCGTTGCCGACGGGCTGATGACCGCGTCGAGATAGCCCCGTTCCGCCGCGATGTAAGGGGTCGCGAAGTGATCGGTGTAGTCCTGGATCAGCTCTGCCCGACGAGTCTTCGGTGACTCGGACCTGGCTAGATCCCGTCGATAGATGATGTTGACGGCACCCCGGGCGCCCATCACCGCGATCTCGGCGATCGGCCAGGCGAGGTTGATGTCCGCCCGCAGGTGCTTGGACCCCATGACGTCGTAGGCACCGCCGTAGGCCTTCCGAATGATCACCGTCACTTTCGGTACGGTGGCCTCTGCGTAGGCGTAGATCAGCTTGGCGCCACGGCGAATGATGCCGTTCCACTCCTGGGAGGTGCCGGGAAGGAAGCCGGGGACGTCGACCAGGGTCAGCACCGGGATGTTGAATGCGTCGCAGGTCCGGACGAACCGGGCGGCCTTCTCGCTGGCGTCGATGTCGAGGGTGCCGGCGAACTGCATCGGCTGGTTGGCGACCACCCCGATAGAACGTCCATCCACCCGGCCGAATCCGACGATCATGTTCTGGGCGAACTGGGTGTGGACCTCGAGAAAGTCACCCTCGTCGAGGAGCCGCTCGATGATCTGGTGCATGTCGTACGGAGTGTTCGGGGAGTCGGGGATGAACGTGTCGAGATCCGGGTCGATCTCGGCGTCCAGATCGTCCACGGCGTCGTAGCTCGGGGCGTCGTCGAGATTGTTCGACGGAAGGAACGACAGCAGCGCACGGGCGAGCTCGAGGCACTCCGTCTCGTCGGCCGACTGGAAGTGCGCGACACCGCTGCGGGAGTTGTGGGTGTGTGCGCCACCCAGTTCCTCCATGCCCACGTCCTCGCCGGTGACTTCCTTGATCACGTCGGGGCCAGTGATGAACATGTGGCTGGTCTGGTCGACCATCAGGGTAAAGTCGGTGATCGCCGGCGAGTACACGGCGCCACCGGCGCATGGTCCCATGATCAGTGAGAGCTGTGGGACGACGCCGGAGGCCATCACGTTGCGGTAGAAGATTTCGCCGTACAGACCGAGGGAGACGACGCCCTCCTGGATACGCGCTCCGCCGGAGTCGTTGATACCCACGACGGGGCAGCCCGTCTTCAACGCAAGATCCATGATTTTGACGATCTTCTCACCGAAGACCTCACCCAGGCTGCCACCGAAAACGGTGAAGTCCTGGCTGAACACGCAGACCTGCCGGCCGTCGACAGTCCCGTACCCGGTCACCACGCCGTCGCCATACGGCCGGTTGGCCTGGACGCCGAAGTCGTGCGCGCGATGGCGGGCGAAGGCGTCGGTCTCGACGAACGACCCGGGGTCGAGGAAGGCCTCGACCCGTTCGCGGGCTGTCATCTTGCCTTTGGCATGCTGCGCGTCGACCGCTCGCTGGGACCCGGCGTGGACGGCATCATCGTTCACGCGCCGCAGTTGGGCGAGTCGGCCTGCGGTGGTGTGCGGGTCGGGAGCGGAATCCTCTGCGGGCGCGGGAAGAGCCATAACCGGCAGCGTACGACCCCCGCGGGTCCACGCGTGTGATTGATGTGCAGCGGATCTCACCGGATAGGCGAGATTCGTGGGCCTCTGGTGAGTTAACCGTATCCCGGATCAGTTTGCTGATCGTCCGCTGATCGCCCGAGTCGCCGGCGGGTGACCGGACGGTCTGGCAGGGTGGACCGGTGTCACCCTCGAAGGAGCCTTCACCCGTGGGACCCTCTCCCGAGCAGCCCGCGTCCGGCAAGCTCCCGCCCGGCAAGCCCTCGCCGACGTCCCCTCGGGCCCGCTCTGTCGGGGAGGGGCGATCCGCGTCCATCGGAACACGTGAACCGCTGGACGCCGCACGCCTCGCGGCCCGTGCCGCCGCGGTTGGCCTCGACCTGACGGTGGTAGAGGAGATCGACTCGACCAACGCCGCGCTGGCGCGCATCGCCCGGGGCGAAGACACCGCCCGCGGCCGGGGACAGGTTCTCGTCGCCGAACAGCAGACGGCGGGTCGTGGCCGGCTCGACCGATCCTGGGAGTCTCGCCCTGGCGCCGGGTTGACGGTCTCGCTGCTGCTGCGACCCCGGGTAGCGATGTCCCTGCTCGGCTGGCTGCCTATGGTGGTCGGAACCTCGCTCCTGGCGACGCTACGTGAGGTGGCGGCGGTTCCCGCAGTCCTGAAATGGCCCAATGACGTTCTCGTCGACGATGCGAAGCTCGCCGGCATCCTGGTCGAGGTCGTCCAGATCCCACTGTCGTCACCTTCGGTGATTATCGGTTTTGGGTTGAATGTCATGGCGGAGCGTGACGAGCTCCCGGAGCGGTCGACGAGCCTGCTGCTCAGCGGCGCGCTTCCGGCGGCTCTGGACCGGACCGAGCTGCTCGGGGTGGTACTCGCCGATCTCGTCGGGGCGATCACTGGCTGGGAGGCTGACCCGCAAGCGGCTCGCGCGGAGTACCTACGGGTGTGCGCGACGATCGGCCGGCGGGTGCGCGTCGAGCTGCCGGACGGTTCGGCGGTGCTCGGGACCGCCACCGATGTTGACCCCGACGGCCGGCTCGTCGTCGACGGGCGACCCTACAGCGCCGCCGACATCGTTCACCTGCGGTGACGAGGGACCCGGCAGCGATCTGTCAGCCCGAGATGCGACGATCGTTGCCGTGGCGTTTCCCGACGATATCCTCACCCAGGACGAAGAGGTTGTCCTCCATCTGCACCCGCACTGGGTCAGCCTGGTAGTCCCGGCGCTCTGGACGGTTGCCGCCCTCCTTTTCGCCGTGCTGGGGGTTTTCTTCGCACCTGGAGGGGTGTTGCAGAAGCCCATCCAGTACCTCGTGCTTCTGGTCGCCTTCGGTGCAATCGGTTATCTGAGTGTGATGCCATGGCTACGTCGAATGACCACCCATTACGTCGTGACGAACCATCGACTGATGATCCGCGAAGGGGTCGTCACGCGGGTTGGGCGTGATGTTCCGTTCGCCTGGTTGGTTGGTGCGACCGTGCAGCAGAACGTCCTCGACCGGGTTCTGGGCTCGGGTGAGATGATCATTGAGACGGTGGGGCAGCGGGGCCGGGTCAGCCTGTCGTGCATGCCGCACGCCGAGCGGGTGCAGGAAACCCTTGCCGATCTCTCCGCGCCCTACCAGTCACGGGGCTATCCGGGGGCCTGACGCCGGGACGGCCGGAGGCAGCAAGCACGGCCGATCCGTCACACCGGGTCGAACTCCCGCCACCATGCGAGCAGTTTGTCGGCCTGCGGATCCTCCGTGGCGAAACCGAGACGCTCGTCGTCAACCGTCCAGAACACCGAGAACCGACCGGGTCCTGCATCGCACAGGAAGGTGCCACGGCGTCGGGAGCTGCGTGCCCAGCGCTCGATGCCGGTCTGCCCCTGATAACAGTTGCCGACGCCGGCGAGGGCTGCGGACCGGCGGGCGATGTCGCGGGCCAGGGCCGAGGCGTCCGGGTAACGCAGGACGAGGATTCGAGCGGGGGCCGGAGCATCGGTCGCCACCCCGGGGACGCAGCTGAGGGCCGCCTCCGCGCCACCGGGTACCGCCTGTCCCTCGCTGGGCGGCGCACTCGCGCACTCGCCGACCGCGAACGGCTTGAGCGAGGACCGCAGCCGTGCCTCGGCGGCATCGAGCGTCGGGCCCGGCGACGGTCCGACGCCGGCCGCTCCGGAGGCCACGGCCCCTCCGGAGGCCACGGTGCCTCCCGTGCCCGTCGTGCCGGCCGCCGACGGGTGGCGACCGGTGGGGCTGTCGCTCGGATCGCGGGTCACGGCGAGTCCGATGGTGACGCCACCCGCGATCAGAGCCACGATGATTAAGATGATCGCGGTGAGGGGCCCGCGACGCCACCACGAGTCGGTTTCACTGGATGGATCCTCGTCACCGTCGGCCGGATTCCGCGGGAATCCGTCTTCGGAACCGTTCACAGGTATCCGGTCTCCCGAGGAAGGTCAGCTCAATGACGGAGTGGATCGAACGACTTCCACCATCTGTTGAGGTTACCCGGATCCTGATCATCCGCGGAGAACGCGATTCGATAGTCGTCGTAGGTCCAGAACTCGTAGAAACGCTTCGCGAAGAAGTAGCACAGCCGGGTGCCACCGGTCGACTCGGCCGGCGAGCTCCACCGCTCCGAGCTCTGCTGGCCGTCGTCGCAGTTCCCCTCGTCGTAGTAGTACGTTTCACGGGCGCCGATCTGCCGGTCCATGGCGGACTGACTCGGGAAGTGGAACGCGGTGACCTCGATGCCGCTGAGATCCTTGCAGACGAGGGCGGCGTCGGCATAGGCGCTGTCACGGTGTGTGGGGACGGCGCATCCCGTCATGACGACCGGGTTCAGTAGCGAGCGGAGGATCTCCTGTGGATTGCCGGCCGGCTGTCCACCGTTCCCCGACGCTCCGGTGGCCGATGTTGTGGCGACGGATTGTCCGCTCGTCGTGTCGGTGCCGTCCTCGCCGGTGAACACGACGACTCCGAGCAGGATCACCAGGGCCAGGAGGAGGCCGCCGCCCGCGAACAGCAGGCGTCGATCCACGCTGACTTCGTGCCGGGAGGCTGTGCCGCGCTTGGCCAAGGGGGCTACGGCGCGCTCGGGCCCGGCCGCATTGGCGGGGATTCCTGTCGGGTGGGCGGGCGGCTCCGGTGGCGGAAGTCCCGGCAACAGCCCCGGTAATGACGAGGGCCGTCTGGATTCCGCAGGTGCGCCGAGCCGTGTGGCGGTGGCCGTGTCGACCGAGGGAGCGGACGTGCCGAGGAGATTGACGGGTGCTGGCGCTGGAAAGCCGCCGGTCGGGACAGGCGTCCCGCTCACCGGAGGGAATCCGTTCGGCGGGTTGACACCGATTGTCGCTCCGGGAGCCGGCGCCGGATAACCGATGGGCGGTGCGGACGGCGCGACATGCGCGTCAACGCCGTCCGTGGACCTGCCCCGGGCCCCGAAGGCTCCGAGGAAGGCCGTGTCACCGTTCGTGCCGAGCCCGGTGCCGGTTCCGGCCGCGAGGGTTCCGGGCTGGTTAATGTCGCTGCCCTGGATGCCGGGCCGTCCGGTG
>NZ_CDWTMO010000035.1:0-26976 GCF_977946435.1 Frankia sp. CgKIO3
CAGCGTCTTCGCCGAGGCGGACCGGCTCGGGCTCGCGGCCCAGTTGGAGGCCCGTGTCCTCGCCGCCGCGCTGGAGGCGCGTGACCGGCTTCCCGACCGCTGCTTCCTCGCGGTCAACGTCCTGCCCCATCTGCTCACCACACCAGAAGTCACGGCAGTCTGGCAGCGCGCGGACCTGCGGCGCCTGGTCCTAGAACTCAACGAGGCGGTCGACCTCGACGCCACCACCGGCCTGACGACCACCGCGGGCGCACTGCGCAACCTCGGTGCGTTCGTGGCGATGGACGACGTCGGCTCGGGCTACGCCGGGTTGCGGCAGCTGGCGCGAATCCGCCCCGACTTCGTCAAGCTGGACCGCTCGCTCGTGGTCAACGTGGACGACGACCAAGTCAAGATCGCCCTCACCGAGCTGGTCGGCACCTTCGCCAGCCGGCTCAACGCCTGGGTCATCGCGGAGGGGGTCGAGCGGTTCGACGAGCTCGGCATGCTGGTCGCGCTGGGGGTTCCGCTCGGCCAGGGATTCCTGCTCGGGCGTCCCTCCCGGGACTGGCAGCAGCTCGACCCAACCGTGGCTCGGCGTATCCACCAATTCTCGGAACGCAGCAACCACGCCGCGAGCATCGAGAGCCTGATGGAACAGGTCACGATCAGCATAGGTGAATCCGGTCGGTGCGCCATGTCCGCGGACTGTCCGTCCTGTCCCATGAGCGCCGCCCGGAACCGGGACGGTCTCGCGGCCGGCGATGATTCGGCCGGACCGGACGGTGACCGGGCGCCTCGAGCCACCATCATCGTCTCCAACCGATGCCGACCGGTCGCCCTGCATCTGTCCGGCGGCCCGGGCGGCGGCACGGAACCGCGCCGTGTTCCCACGACGTTTTTCGCGCGGCCCGAGGAGCCGGTGACCGAGGTCGCGCGTCGAGCCATGACGCGGGCCCGGGCCAACCGATTCGATCCCGTGATAATCGTGACCGAGATGGGGCGCCCACTCGGCCTGGTACGGATGGAGCGGCTGATGCTACGGCTCGCGGAAATGTCCACATGAGGCGAAACCGTTATTGGACCGCGCAGACGCTCATGTCGCCGAGCCCAGCGACCAGGAGTCATTCCGCGTCGGTAGAGATCACCGTCCGGCGCCCGAGCATGAAACAATTCTACTGTGGTGCGATCATGCACGACTGCGAGACGCGCATCGTCGCCCCCACCGAAGACGATCTTCTCCGTTCCGTCGACACCCACGCACGAGTTGATCATGGGATGATGGATATCCCGGAGTCGATGCTGGACGAGGTCCGCCAGAATATCCACGACGTGGGACCGGCGGACCGCCACGACTAACCAGCGCTACCAGCGCCACCACCACGACCAGCCCGCGCGGGCACCAGCCGAGGCGAGGGACACCCGCCGGTTCTCCGATGGGTGCCCTCGCCCGACACGACGGGCAGGCAGGCGCGTGTCAGCCGGCCAGAGGCGTGGCCGCCGGCTGTGCCTCGTCCCCTGACGTCCGCGCGGCGGGCACCGAACGGTCCCGGGCAGCCCGGTTCACGGCACTCACCACGGCCCGCAGGGACGCCGTCACGATGTTGGCGTCGATCCCGACTCCCCAGAAGATCCGGTCGTCGACAGCCACCTCGAGGTACGCGGCCGCTCGCGCATCCGCTCCCGAGCCCAGGGCGTGCTCGTTGTAGTCCAGGATCCGCACGGTCAGATCGCGGCTGGCCAGCGCCGCGACGAACGCGTCAATGGGGCCGTTGCCGGTTCCCGTGATCACCGTGTCGGCCCCCCCCTGGAAACGGACCGAGACGGAGACCTCGTCCCGATCGCCCGACGCCGCCGTCGTCCGGGAGCCCAGCAGCTCAAGCAGGCCGGACCCCTCCGCGCCGTCCAGGAAGTACTCGCCGCGGAAAATCGTCCAGAGTTCCTCGGCCGTTACCTCGCCGCCCTCGGAGTCGGTGTGGCGCTGCACGGCACCGGAGAACTCGATCTGCAGCCGGCGCGGCAGGTCCAGGGAGTGCTCGGACTTCAGCAGGTATGCCACCCCTCCCTTGCCGGACTGACTGTTCACCCGGATCACCGCCTCGTAGGAGCGGCCGACGTCCTTCGGGTCGATCGGCAGGTAGGGCACCTCCCAGCGAATCTGGCCGGTGCGCTCCATAGCCTCGAAACCCTTCTTGATGGCGTCCTGATGGGAGCCGGAGAAGGCGGTGTAGACGAGGTCGCCCCCGTAGGGATGACGGGGATGGACGGGCAGCTGGTTGCAGTACTCCACCGCGCGTCGGATCCCGTCGATGTCCGAGAAATCGATCATCGGGTCGATCCCCTGCGAGAACAGATTCATCCCCAGCGTGACCAGGCAGACGTTCCCGGTCCGTTCCCCGTTGCCGAAAAGGCAGCCCTCAACCCGGTCGGCGCCGGCCAGCACACCCAGCTCCGCGGCGGCGACCGCGCAGCCCCGGTCGTTGTGCGGGTGCAGGGACAGCACGACGGCATCCCGGCGAGTCAGGTTCCGCCCGACCCATTCGATCTGGTCGGCGTAGACGTTCGGGGTCGACATCTCGACCGTCGCCGGCAGGTTCAGCACGACCGGATGCTGCGGGGTCGGCGCCCACACGTCCATAACCGCCTCGCACACCTCCACCGCGTAGTCGAGTTCGGTGCCGGTGAACGACTCCGGGCTGTACTGCCAGCGCACATCGGTGCCGTCCAGCAGTTTCTCGGCGTACTGGGCACACCACCGGGCGCCCTGCACCGCGATCTCGGTCACCCCAGCCCGATCAAGACCGAACACCACCCGCCGCTGCAACGTGGACGTCGAGTTGTACAGGTGGATCAGCGCCCGGTCCGCGCCGACCAGCGACGCGGCCGTGCGCTCGATCAGATCCTCCCGCGCCTGCGTCAGGACCTGGATGACGACGTCGTCCGGGATGCGATCGGATTCGATCAGCTGCCGGATGAAGTCGAAGTCGGTCTGGCTGGCCGCCGGGAACCCGACCTCGATCTCCTTGTACCCCATCGCCACCAGCAGCTCGAACATCTGCATCTTGCGGGCGGGGGTCATCGGGTCGATCAGTGCCTGGTTACCGTCGCGCAGATCGACACTGCACCACTGCGGGGCACGAGTGATCGTCTGCTCGGGCCAGGTCCGGTCGGGAAGTGAGACGGGGACGAACGGACGATACTTCTCGACCGGCATGCCGGACAGCTGCTGCGTGGTCATTCCTGCTCCTGCTTCCTCGAAAGAGTCCCCCGCGACCGTGATCACACGGTTCGCGACGTGGGTGACTGGATGCCGGAGGATCCACGGAGAATCAGCAGAGGAGCGTCAGGCCGCACCTGGACGCTGGACCGCCGTGATGGCGAGGATCCCGACGCTGACACACGAAAACACCGCGACGGGGAAGCCAGCTCAGGTATCAGGCCCCGCCGCGGCGGCTAAGGAGAAGCAGCGCACGCATCGCGCACCAACGTTACCGGATGTTCGGCCGACCGCGAGGAAACTCAGGTGCTGCGACGGCGCCGGGGACACGGGACGGACCGCTGCGGGGCCGCAGGTCGCCGGTGCGCACGGTGCACACGGCTGCGTGTGCACCGTGCTGCCAGCTGGGTTCGGACGGGTAGATCGTGCCGACGGTACGGCGCGGAGTGCTGTCGACGGCTCCGGCGAACTCGCGCAGTGCTCCGGCACAGCGCTCGTCCGTCACCTCGGCGATCGCCGACGCGCCAGGCCAACGCTGGAAGAGCACCGCCAGGTCGACCATCCGGGTGACCTCGTCGATGTGGGGCTCCCCGCAGCTCACCCGGACGGGCACCACCGGATCGACCGAGGCGAGCGAGCCCGCCGGATAGGGGGTCCAGTTCAGGCAGTCACCCGGCCGCAGGGCCGCGAGCAGGTCCGGCCTGAGCCCAAAGCCGGCGGGGGGACCGGTCAGCGCGCCGGTGGCAGCCGGTACGGCGGTCTGCCTGGTGGCGGCCACAGAGGACCCCGACGATGTGGTCGGCGCCAGCCGTGCGGCGGTCGGACTGGTCCGGTTCGCCGTCTGCCGCAGGGCGACGACGGTGATGGTGATCATCCCGACGATGATGGCCAAGAACGTGACCATCCTCGCGATCTGGCGGGGGCGGCCCGGCGGTCTGGGCGGCGCCACCAGCCGATGGAAAAAGCCGGGCAGACCCCGGGGAGCTGGGACGACCTGACAGCGACTGGAAGCCGGCCGGCCGTGCTGCCGGCTGCGCTCGGCCGCGGACGGTTCGAGAAACCGGGCTCCGCGGACGAATCGCTCATCCAGGCGAAGCCCCTCGAACGGGTCCTGATGCCGCGACGCCATACTAGCCACGGTAAACCCGACACCACGACTACGGCGCGCGTTCCACGGAAAGATTACCTGGATCACGTCCCCACGCCACCGCCACCCGTACCCAATCGACCGCCTGCCGTTGGATCGCCCGCAGGTGTCCCTGGTAAACCCCATCCAGCCCAGGTAATCCACGGCAACCCGAGGAACACCCCGGACCGCCGAAGGCCCCCACGGCTCCCCCAGGAGTCATTCGCTGCTGATGCTCACGGCCCTGGCGTAGGACGCGCCGATGATCTTCGCGATCTCGGCCAGGATGTCGGGGGCGACCGCGTCGTCGAGCGACAGCGACATCAACGCCTCGCCGCCGGCCTGCAGGCGGCTGACCTGCGCACTGGCAATGTTGATGTGCGCCTCGCCGAGCAGGGCACCGACCGCGCCGACGATCCCCGGCCGGTCCTCGTAGCGGAAGAACGCCAGATGCGCCTCGGGCCGGATGTCGACCTCGAACCCGTCGATCGCGGTGATCTTCTCGACCTGCCGCGAGCCGACAAGCGTGCCGCTCACCGACACGGGCGTGCCATCGGCGAGGACTCCTCGCACAGTCACGAGGTTGTGATAGTCGGGGCTGTCCTCGGCGGTCTCCAGGGCCACGTCGACCCCGCGCTCCTTGGCCAGCAGCGGTGCGTTGACGTAGGTGACCTGCTCCTCGGTCACATCGGTGAACACGCCCTTGAGCACCGCGAGCTGCAACACCGAGACGTCGTGCACGGCGATCTCGCCACGCACCTCGACGGTGATCGCCGCGGCCAGGCTGCCCGCGAGGCCGGAGAAGAGCTGCCCGAGCTTCTCCGCGAGCGGAAGACCCGGCCGGAGGTCCTCGGCCACGACGCCACCGGCCTGCACGTTGACCGCGTCAGGCACGAACTCGCCCTGCAGCGCCAGCCGCACCGAGCGGGCGACGGCGAGCCCGGCCTTGTCCTGCGCCTCCTGGGTGGACGCGCCGAGATGGGGGGTGACGACGACGTTGTCGAGCCCGAACAGCGGGGAGGCCGTCGTGGGCTCCTTGGCGAAGACGTCGATGCCCGCGCCGCCGACCTGACCGGAGCGGACCGCCTCGGCAAGCGCCGCCTCGTCAACAAGGCCGCCGCGCGCCGCGTTGACGATGATGACACCGGGCTTGGTCCGGGCCAGCTCGTCGGTGCCGATCAGACCGAGCGTCTCCGGCGTCTTGGGCAGATGAATCGTGATCATGTCACTCTGCCGAAGCAGCTCGTCGAGGTCGACGAGGGTCACGCCGTGCTGCGCGGCACGGGCCACCGACACGTACGGGTCGTAGGCAATGACCTTCATCCCGAAGCCGGCGAGCCGCTGCGCCACGAGCACGCCGATCCGCCCGAGGCCGACGACGCCGGCCGTCTTCTCCACGAGTTCGACACCGACGTACTTCGAGCGCTTCCACTCGCCGCCGCGCAGTGCCTCGTTGGCCGCGGGAACCCGCCGGGCGACGGCGAGCAGCAGCGCGATCGCGTGCTCGGCCGCACTGACGATGTTCGACTGCGGCGCGTTGACCACCATGACACCGCGCTGGGTGGCGGCGGCGACGTCGACGTTGTCCAGCCCGATGCCGGCCCGGGCGACGACCTTGAGCTTTCCCGCGGCGGCGAGCACCTCGGCGTCGATCTTGGTGGCCGACCGGACGATCACGGCGTCGACGTCGGCGATGGCGGGCAGCAACGCGGACCGGTCGGCACCGTCGACGTGACGAACCTCGAAGTCCCCGGACAGCACCTCCAGCCCGGCCGGTGAGAGCTCCTCGGCAACGAGTACGACAGGCACTGGACCTCTCCTAGCGACCTCGGGTCAGACCGGGAGGCGACGCGGAACGAGGCGTGATCACGTGGCCTTCGGCCTGGCGATGATGAACGTGGATACTGCGGGCACCGCACGACGCGGCGGGCCCAGCCTACCGACGCCCGCCGTGAACTCCGAACCCTTTCCGCCGACCGACGGCGACGGCGTGCCCGGCACCGGGACGGAGACGGCACGCACCTGGGGACGGCACGCACCCGGGGACGGCGGCAGCGCACCACGGCCGTCCCCGAGAGGGCACGATCCGCCCGACGACCCGCGGGATCTACCTGGCGATCCTGAACATCAGGCGATCCAGGACATCATCGGCCGGAGCTTCGCACCGACCTGCTCGATCGGGTGCTGCTTGCCCTCCGCCACGAGCTTGGTGAAGTTCGGCCGACCATTGTCGTCCTCGGCCACCCACTCACGAGCGAACGTGCCGTCGCGGATCTCGTCAAGGATCTTGCGCATCTCGGCCTTCACCGCGGGGGTGATGACGCGCGGGCCGCGCGTGACATCGCCGTACTCCGCGGTGTCCGAGATCGAGTACCGCATCTGGGAAATGCCGCCCTCGTACATCAGGTCGACGATGAGCTTGAGCTCGTGCAGGCACTCGAAGTACGCGACCTCCGGGGTGTAGCCCGCCTCGACGAGGGTCTCGAAGCCGGCCTGCACGAGCGCGCTGGCGCCGCCGCAGAGCACGGCCTGCTCGCCGAACAGGTCGGTCTCGGTCTCCTCGGTGAAGGTGGTCCTCAGCGCACCGGCCCGAGTGCCACCGATGCCCTTGGCGTAGGCCAGCGCGACGGCCAGCGCGTTGCCGCTCGCGTCGGCCTCCACCGCGACGAGGACGGGAACGCCCTTGCCCTCCTCGAAGACCCGCCGTACCAGGTGACCCGGCCCCTTTGGAGCGACCATGAACACGTCGACGCCGGCCGGCGGCTCGATGAGCCCGTAGCGGATGTTGAAGCCGTGCCCGAACGCCAGCGCCTTGCCCGCGGTGAGGTGCGGGGCGATGGACTCCGCGTAGATCGTGCGATGGGTGGTGTCCGGGGTGAGCAGCATGATGATGTCGGCCTCGGCGGACGCCTCCGCCGGGGTGAGGACCCGCAGGCCCTCCTTCTCGGCCCTGGCCCGGCTGCGGCTGTCCGCCGGCAGGCCGACCCGCACGTCGACGCCACTGTCGCGCAGGTTCAGCGCGTGCGCGTGGCCCTGGCTGCCGTAGCCGATGACGGCGACCTTACGGTCGGCCAAGACGTCCAGCGAGGCGTCGTCGTCGTAGTAGATCTCGACCATCGTAGGGAATCTCCTCGTTGAGTGGATAGGAAAAAGACGCGCGACGGTCCCGGTCAGGCCGGGCGGTCGACCGCTCGCAGGCTGCGATCGGTGATCGAACGCGATCCGCGGCCGAGTGCCACCAGGCCGGACTGGACCAGTTCCCGGATTCCGAACGGCTCCAGCATGCGGATGAGGGCGTCCAGCTTGTCGCGGGTTCCCGTCGCCTCGATGGTAACGGCGTCCTGGGCGACATCGACCACCTTGGCACGGAACAGAGCGACCGTCTCGAGGACCTGGGACCGCACCGACAGGTCGGCGCGCACCTTCACGAGCATCAGCTCACGTTGCACCGAGGCGGAGGTATCCATCTCGACGATCTTCAAAACATTGATCAGCTTGTTAAGTTGCTTGGTCACCTGTTCCAGCGGCAGGTCCTCCACGACGACGACGATCGTCATCCGGGAGATGTCGGGCTGCTCGGTCGGCCCGACCGCGAGTGACTCGATGTTGAACCCGCGCCGGGAGAACAGGCCCGAGACCCGGGCCAGCACCCCGGGCTTGTTCTCCACCAGCACGGACAGGGTGTGGCGGGTCATCAGAGGTTCACCTCGGCGTCGCCGGAGTAGTCGAAGTCCGGCGCCGTGTCGCGCGCGATGCGGATGTCGTCGTTGCTGGCGCCGGCGGCGACCATCGGCCACACCATGGCGTCGGGATGCACGACGAAGTCCACCACGACCGGGGCGTCGTCGATCGCCATCGCCTTCTCGATCGTCGCGTCGACATCCGCCGCCGTCTCGCAACGCAGCCCGACGCAGCCCAACGCCTCGGCCAGCCGGACGAAGTCGGGCACCCGCACCCTCCTGGACGCGGCTGCGCCCCGCCCAGACGCCCCTGCGCCGCCGGTCCGCGGGGAGTCCGGGTGCGTCCCGAGCTCCGTGTTGGAGTACCGCTTGTCGTAGAACAGGGTCTGCCACTGGCGGACCATGCCGAGCGACCCGTTGTTGATGACGGCAACCTTGATGGGGATCCCCTCCAGCGCGCAGGTCGCAAGCTCCTGGTTGGTCATCTGGAAGCAGCCGTCACCGTCGACGGCCCACACCGTGGCGTCGGGACGGCCGACCTTGGCGCCCATCGCGGCCGGCACGGCGTAGCCCATCGTGCCAGCGCCGCCGGAGTTCAGCCAGGTGTAGGGGTTCTCGTAGGAGATGAACTGCGCGGCCCACATCTGGTGCTGCCCGACGCCGGCGGCGAAGATGGTCTCCGGTCCCGCGATCTTCCCGAGCCGCTCGATGACGTACTGCGGGGCCAGCGAGCCGTCGGCCGGCTGGTCGTAGCCCAGCGGGTAGGTCCGGCGCCAGCCGTCCAGCGCCCGCCACCAGGCGGCGAGGTCCGGCCGCTCCTCCAGGACGAGCGCGGCGACGAGATCGTTGATCACGTCACGGCAGTCACCGACGATCGGCACGTCCGCGGTCCGGTTCTTGCCGATCTCGGCCGGGTCGATGTCGGCGTGAATGACCGCGGCACCGGGCGCGAAGGAGGACAGCCTGCCGGTCACCCGGTCGTCGAAACGGGCCCCGAGAGTGATCAGCAGGTCCGCCTTCTGCAGCGCGGTCACCGCGGCGACCGACCCGTGCATACCGGGCATGCCCAGGTGCTGGGGATGGGAGTCGGGGAAGGCGCCGCGGGCCATGAGAGTGGTGACCACCGGGATGCCGGTGAGCTCCGCCAGCGTCCGCAGCTCCGCGGCAGCGCGGGCTCTGAGCACTCCCCCGCCGACATAGAGCACCGGGCGCCGGGCAGCGCTGATCATCTTCGCCGCCTCACGCACCTGCTTGCCGTGCGGGCGGGTGACCGGACGATAACCGGGCAGGTCGAGGGCCGGCGGCCAGACATCGTGCGGCAGCACGGAGGTGACCGACTGCAGGATGTCCTTGGGCAGGTCGACGAGCACCGGTCCGGGCCGGCCCGTCGCCGCCAGGTGGAACGCCTCCGCAATGATCCGCGGGATGTCGTCGGCGGACTGGACCAGAAAGTTGTGCTTGGTGATCGGCAGAGTGATGCCGCAGATGTCCGCCTCCTGGAAGGCGTCGGTCCCGATCGAGGCGCTGGGGACCTGCCCGGTGACGGCCACGATCGGCACCGAGTCCATGTAGGCGTCGGCGATCGGGGTCACCAGGTTGGTCGCCCCCGGCCCCGACGTCGCCATGCACACCCCGACCCGCCCGGTGGCCTGCGCGTACCCCTCGGCCGCATGACCCGCGCCCTGCTCGTGCCGGACGAGGACATGCCGCACCCGGGTGGAGTCGAACAGTGGATCATAGGCGGGCAGGATCGCACCGCCGGGGATGCCGAAGACCACATCGGCTCCGACCGCTTCAAGGGAGTGGACGAGCGACTGGGCTCCGGTGATCTTTCGTGTCATCTGGTCGTCTTCCTTGACAGGCCGGGGATGTGCGTGACGCGTGGCGATCTCGGCTAGCATTGCGGGACCGGCGGGACCGGGCCCGCCGGGCACGGCTCTGCCAGCTGAGCACGACCACGCAGGCTTGGCACGAGGCAGTACTCACTGCACGAAAAAGCCCCTCGTGCCGAGAGGCACTGAGGGGCGGCGCACAGGTCGACGTAGTCGACTATGCGCGCTCTGAGCGTACGAGAATCCCGAGAAGCACAGCTCTACCCTGCCGGAGTTCCCGCCCCACGTCAAGCATCGCCGGGCACGGGGCCAGCCGGGCACCGGGGCCAGCCAGGTCATTGCCCGCCGGAGCCGGGCGCACCGATCTCGCCACCGTCCAACGCGGTGAGGAACCTGGCCGCGACCGGCGCGGCCGTCTCCGCGCCGAAGCCGCCGTCCTCGACGATCACCGCGAAGGCCACGTCGCCCCGGTAGCCGACGAACCACGCATGGGTCGGCGGCGGGTTGCCGTCCTTGTACTCGGCGGTGCCGGTCTTCCCGAAGGCCTCGCCGGGCATCGGGACCTTCGCGGCGGTGCCCTCGGTGACGACCGCCCGCATGAAGTCCCGCAGCGGGGGCAGCACCACGGGCGGGATGGGGTTGCTGCGCGCCGACTGGCCGACGACGAACGGCTGGTGCCAGGTACCGCTCGCGACCGCCGCGGTGACGCTCGCCATCTGCAGCGGGGAGACCTCGATGCGGGCCTGGCCGATCGACGCCGACGCCGACTCGACCGCGTCGCGCGGGGTCGGGAAGATCCCCCCGACGCTGGCGATATCCAGCGGTGGGCGGCCGTCGAAGCCGTAGAGCTGGGCGGCCTTCTCCAGCGCGCCGTCCGGGAGTGACTCCTCCAGCCGGATGAACGCAGTGTTGCAGCTCCTGGCGAACGCGGTCCGCAGCGGGATGGGGCCGAACTGCTCGGCCTCGGCGTTCTGGAAGGTCCGCCCGCCGACGCTGACCGTCTGGGTGCAGTCCAGGGACGTGTCCGGCGCCTTGCCGTTCATCAGCGCGGCGGTGGCCGTCACGATCTTGAAGATGGAACCCGGTGGGTACTTGCCCCGGACAGCCCGGCTCGACCCGCTGGGCGGATGGTTGGCCAGGGCCAGGATGGCGCCGGTGCGGGTGTCGATCGCGACCATCGCCCCGGTCGGGCGGGCCGCGGTGGCCAGGGCCGCCTCGGCGGCCTGCTGGACCTGCAAGTCGATCGTGGTGCGGATCGCCTCGCCGTCGGTCATCGGATAGGTGTGCAGCGTCTGCACGGTCGCGTTCTTCGCGTCCCGCACGACGACCGCGCCGCCCTGCGCCCGCAGCCGGCCGTCGTACACCCGCTGCAACCCGGACAGCGGCGCCGTTCGACCGACGAGGTTGCCCGCCAGGTCGGAGGAGTCCCGTAGCGGCTGGCCCGCCACGTCGAGCAGGTCCCCCCGCTTACCCGTGGAGGCGGTCCGGTCCAGGTGCAACCCTGGGCGCAGGGCCGGATGCACCGAGACCGGATCAGCCTTCACCCGCCACCCGCCGCCGGTCGAGACGAGATGCAGCGCCCCGGTGTACTCCAGCGGCGTCGGCAGACCGGAGAGCGTGAGCCTGGCCAGGTACGGCACGGTCGCCGTCTCGCCGCCGCGGCTGATCGCGCCCGGGGTGAACGTAGCCGCTGTGACGAGCAGGCGGTCACGCACCTCGGCCATCGTGCCCACCAGGCGCGCGACGTCGATGCTCCCGGGCGTGGAGACGGCGGTGACAGCCGCGGAGCCGGGGGTCGCCGTCCCACCGGAAGTCGTCAGCGCCCGCCAGCCCGCCAGGTAGGAGTCGGCCGCAGCCTGGACCTTCCGGTCGGCGGCGCGGTCGGCGGCGCGGTTGTTCAGGACGTAGCCGACGCCGCCGGCGACGGCCAGCAGGACGACGACGACCGCGACGATGATCGCCGTCCGGCGGCCCCGGCCCCGGCGGCGGGAGGTTGACGCAGTGAACCCGGAAGGTGTAAGGGGCACGGCGGCACGCTCTCCCCTCGATCGTGACACCCCGATGGGAGACCCACCCTATGGAGGCCTCCGGCTCTTCGCATCCGACGCGCCGTACGACGTCGGCAACCCGACACGCGGGTCCGACACGGCGGGAGAACGTGGTCCTCCCGAGCTCGGATCACGGACGGGCAACCCACGGCACGGGGGCAGCGGCGACCGGTCGGACGTTTCTCGAACAAACGGCGCTAAAACCTGCGAACCATCTGAAATACGACAAATCGGGGATCGGGCGGGCGAGGGCCGGGAAAGCGAGGGCAGGGGAAGGCGAGGGCCGGGAAGCGGTGTCAGGAGATGCCGAGGCGCTCCAGCAGCAGTCGCCGCACGGTCGCCGCGTCCGCCTGGCCCTTCATCGCCTTCATCACCGCGCCCACCAGCGGGCCGACGGCGTTCACCTTGCCGCCGCGGACCTTCTCGGCGATGTCGGGGGCGCCGAGGAGCGCCGCGTCGACGGCCGCAGTGAGCGCGCCGTCGTCCGCGACGATCGCCAGCCCACGGCCGGCGATCACCTCGTCGGGCGCGCCCTCACCGGCGAGCACCCCGTCGATGACCTTGCGGGCCAGCGCGTCGGTGAGCTCACCCGCGGCCACCAGCGCGGTGATCCGGGCGACATCGGCCGGGGTGATCTTAAGATCGCGCGGCTGGAGACCGGCGTCCGAGGCACGCCTGGCCAGCTCGTTGAGCCACCACTTACGGGCGGTCGCCGGGGCCGCGCCGGCGGCGACGGTCTCCTCGACCAGGTCGAGGACCGCGGCATTGCGCAGGTCCTGCAGATCCCGCGCGGTGTAGCCGTGCTCGGCGATCAGCCGGGCCCGGCGCGCCGCGGGCAGCTCCGGCAGGCCAGCCCGCAGCCGCTCGACGTATTCCGCGGGCAGGGCCAACGGGGTGAGGTCCGGCTCCGGGAAGTACCGGTAGTCGGTGGCCTCCTCCTTGGACCGGCCCGACGAGGTGCGGCCCGACGCCTCGTCGAAGTGGCGGGTCTCCTGGATGATGCGCTGGCCGTCGTCGAGCAACGCGGCCTGCCGGGTGATCTCGTAGCGCACCGCGCGTTCCACCGACCGCAGCGAATTGAGGTTCTTCGTCTCGGTGCGGGTACCGAAGGGAGCGTCCGGGCCGCCGGGCGCCGGGCGCGGGCGCAGCGAGACGTTGGCGTCGCAGCGCAGCGATCCCTGCTCCATCCGGACGTCGGAGACGCCGAGTGCCCGGATCAGTTCCCGCAACTCGTCCACGTAGGCCCGGGCCACCTCGGGGGAACGCACGTCCGGTTCGGTCACGATCTCCACGAGCGGGATGCCGGCCCGGTTATAGTCGATCAGCGAGTGGGTGGCGCCGTGGATGCGGCCGGTGGCGCCGCCGACGTGCAGCGACCTGCCGGTGTCCTCCTCCATGTGCACCCGGGTGATGCCCACCCGGTGCACCTCGCCCTCGACCTCCACGTCGAGCCAGCCGTTCGTGCACAGCGGCTCGTCGTACTGGCTGATCTGGAAGTTCTTCGGCATGTCGGGATAGAAGTAGTTCTTGCGCGCGAACCGGCACCACGACGCGGTCTCACAGTGCAACGCGAGTCCGATCATGACCGCGAAACGCACCGCCGCCTCGTTCACCACCGGCAGGGAACCCGGCAGCCCGAGGCACACCGGGCAGACCTGGGTGTTGGGCTCGGCACCGAAGGCCGTCGCGCAGCCGCAGAACATTTTGGAAGCGGTGCCGAGTTCGACGTGCGTCTCCAAGCCGATCACCGGCTCGTAGCGGGCCAGAATGTCGGAGTAGGACGGCAGCGCGCCGGCGGGAGCCACTGTGCTCACCGGATGAACTCCTCATGGGTCGCTGGGTGGGCGGGTGTCGCGGACGTGCACGTAGGTGAGGAACACCGCGGCCGGTAGGCCGAGCACTCCCCAGAGGAGCAGGACCGGGTTGAGCGTGGCGATACCGAGGCCCAGCACCAGCACGGTGAGCAGCCACACCACGCCCACCAGGAACCGGTCCTGCCGGCCGCTGCGCAGACTCACCATCGCCGTTTCCCGCCCTTCCCTCGCGGCCGGCGGCCCGTCACCGCGGCCGCCACCCCCGGAACATGGATGACCCGCGAGACCGCCGGACGCCCGCTCACAGCGCCGGGACCTCGTCGAGCAGCGGATGGCCGCGTTCGGCGTCCAACGCCTCCTCCAGCGCCCCGCCGACCCGGTAGAGCCGGTCGTCGGCGAACGGCGGCGCCATGATCTGGATACCCACCGGCAGCCCGTCCACGAGCCCGGACGGCAGGCTCATCGCCGGGCCGCCCGCGAGGTTGGACGGGATCGTGCACAGGTCCGACAGGTACATGGCCACCGGATCATCGACCTTCGCGCCCAGTGGGAAGGCCGGCGTCGGGGTGGTGGGCGAGATCAGGACGTCGACCTGCTCGAACGCGGCGGTGAAGTCGCGGCTGATCAGCGTACGGACCTTCTGCGCCTGGCCATAGTAGGCGTCGTAGTACCCCGAGGACAGGGCGTAGGTGCCCAGGATGATCCGCCGCTTCACCTCCGGGCCGAAACCGGCCTCGCGGGTGCGGCTCATGACCTCCTCGGCCCCGGCCCGGCCGTCGTCGCCGATCCGCAGCCCGAAGCGCATCGCGTCGAAGCGAGCCAGGTTCGACGAGCACTCGCTGGGCGCGATCAGGTAATAGGCGGGCAGCGCGTAGCTGAAGTGCGGGCAGCTCACCTCGATGACCTGGGCGCCCAGGCCCGTCAGCGCCTCGACCGCGGCAGCGAAGGCGGCCTCGACCCCCGGGTCGTACCCGTCGCCGGCGAACTCGCGGACCACGCCGACCCGCATACCGCGGATGTCGCGCTGCCGTGCCGCCGCCACGACCGCGGGAACCGGCGCGTCGACGCTCGTGGAGTCCAGAGGATCGTGGCCGGCAATCGCGGCGTGCAGCAACGCCGCGTCGGTCACCGTGCGGGCCAGCGGGCCGGCCTGGTCCAGCGAGCTGGAGAAGGCGACCAGCCCGTAGCGGCTGACCCCGCCGTAGGTGGGCTTGACCCCGACCAGACCGCAGACGGCGGCCGGCTGACGGATGGAACCGCCCGTGTCGGTGCCGAGGGCGAGCGGCGCCTCGAAGGCGGCGACGGCCGCGGCGCTGCCGCCGCTGCTGCCGCCGGGGATGCGGGTGACATCCCAGGGGTTGCGGGTCGGCCCGAACGCCGAGTTCTCGGTTGACGAGCCCATGGCGAACTCGTCCATGTTGGCCTTACCCAGCAGGACGACGTCCGCGGCCCGCAGCCGGCTCACCACCGTGGCGTCGTACGGGGGGTGCCAGCCCTCAAGGATGCGGCTGCCGCAGGTGGTGGGCATCCCTCGGGTGGTGAAGACGTCCTTGAGCGCCAACGGCACCCCGGCGAGCGGCCCGAGGCGCTCCCCGGCCGCGCGCCGGTCGTCGACCGACCGGGCCGCGGCGAGCGCGCCGTCGGCGTCCACGTGCAGGAAGGCGTGGACGGTCTCGTCGACCTTGGCGATGCGGTCCAACGCCGCCCGGGTCGCCTCGACGGCGCTCAGCCTGCCGGCGGCGATCGCGGCCGCCGTCGCGGCGGCGGACAGGCGCACGACGTTGGTCGTGCCGGGAGGTGTCGGGTTCTCCGTCATGTTCTCCGTCATGCGGGCGGCGACCTCATTCGTCCGGATCGAGGATGCGGGGCACCCGGAACCGCCCGTCCTCGGTGGCGGGGGCACCGGCCAGGGCCTCGGTGACGGGCAGCGACGGGCAGATGGTGTCCGGCCGGAAGACGTTGGTCAACGGCACGGCGTGGCTGGTCGGCGGGATGTCCGCGGCGGCGATCTCGGAGACTCGGGCGACCGCGGACAGGATCGCCTCGAGCTGCGGTGCCAGCGCGTCGAGCTCGTCGCCGGTCACCGACACCCGCGCCAAGCGGGCGAGGTGAGCCACCTCGTCCCGAGTGATCGCCATGGCGTGTGGCCCCTTCGTAGGCGGTGGGCACGGGGCCCGTGACTGGTCCTGGGCGCCGCGACGGATGCGGGAACCGGAACCGGGAGAGGCCAGATGCACCCCTGGGGCGCCCCGGGCGGACGATCGGGACCGGACGCATCGCCGCGTCGACGTGATGTCATCGTACGGGCCGCGGCGGGACCCCCGCGGACGCCGCCCCCCGCCGCTCCCCTGGCCTAGGCCGCCCTTCGGGGTTTCCGTCACCTCGCCTTCGGCGAGGTTCCTGGGGGAGGCGCCGGCCGGCGGGGGCGTTATCTTCACGTGACCGGTCGGCCATCCCGCCGACATGCCCTTTGCGCATGCTCAGCTACATGTCGTACCTGCTTCACCTCATGCTGCCGGACCGCCCGGGAACGCTCGGCGCAGTGGCCACGGCCCTGGGCAGGGCGAGCATCGACATCGTCAGCATCACCGTCGTCGAGCGCACCGCCGACAGAGCCGTGGACGATCTGCTCGTACTCCTGCCACCGGGCGGCCTCGCCGATCGCGTCCTCACCGCCGCCCAGTCGGTTCCGGGCGTGATCGTCGAGTCGCTTCGGCCGTTTCTCGCCGACGGGGGCGGTGTCGGCAACGACCTCGACCTGGTGGACGCCCTGACCGATCGGCCGCACGACGCCGCGACGACCCTGACGGACCTCGCGCCCGGCGTCTTCCACGCCGACTGGGCGATGCTGCTGGAGCACGTCGGGCCGGATGACGTCCGGGTCCGGGAGACCTCGGTGGGCGCTCCGGCCCTCGGTGAGGACGATCTCGGTGTCCCTGAACGGGTCCGGTTACCCCTGCCCTGGCTGCCGCTGGAACGGGCGCGGCGGATCGGGGCCGAGGATGGCGCCTTCCCGCCTCGCTGGCGGGCGGTCAGCATGGAACTCGCCGCGGCCCCGGTCGGCGACGACCGGCTGGTGATCCTGGTCGGGCGGCCCGGCGGCCCCCGGTTCCGCTCCTCCGAGATCGACCGGCTGGCCCATCTGGCGGGCATCGCCGCGAGCCTGACCAGGACGGGCCGTTTCTGAGTGGGGGAGCCTTCCCCACGTTATTCCACCGGGGTCTCGGCCTTCTCGGGACCGTCCACGAGAACGGCGAGCTTGCTGGCCGCGTCGACCCCCTGCGCCAGCAGAACGGCGAATCCGGCCTCGTCCAGCATGGGGATCCTGAGACTGCGCGCCTTGTCGTACTTCGAGGCCCCTGGATCCGTGCCGACGACGACGGCGGTGGTCTTCCTGCTCACCGAGCCGGTGACCTTGCCGCCGCGCGCCTCGACCGCCTCCTTGGCCGAGTCGCGGCTCCAGTCGGTGAGCGTGCCGGTGATGACGACGGTGACGCCGTCGAGGGGACGTGGGCCCTCCTCCGCGCCGACGTCGGCGAGCCGTGCCCCGCCGGCGGCGATCCTGGCGAGGATGTCGCGGTGCCGCTCATCGGCGAACCAGTCGACCACCGCGCCGGCGATCTTCGGACCGACCCCTTCGACCGCGGCGAGGTCCTCGGCCGGCGTGGCGGCGATCGCTTCCAGCGACCGCAGTTCCCGGGCGAGCGCCCGCGCCGCCGTGGGCCCGACGTGGCGGATCGACAGGCCGACCAGCAGCCGCCAGAGCGGCCGGTGCCGCGCGGCCTCGACCCCCCGCAGAATCTGGTCGATCTTCTTCTGCGCGAACCCGCGCAGCCCCTCGAAGGACTCGGGCGTCAGGTGGAAGATGTCGCCGATGTCACGCACCCGGCCCGCCTCGAGCAGGGCGGTCGCCGTCTCATACCCGAGCCCGTCGATGTCCATCGCCCCCCGGGAGGCGAAATGGAAGATCGACTCCCGCAGCTGCGCGGGACAGGAGACGGTGTTCGGGCAACGGATGTCGACCTCACCCTCGGGCCGCACCAGCTCGGTGCCGCACTCCGGGCAGCGCGTGGGCATCACGAAGGCCCGCTCGGAACCGTCCCGCAGGTCGATGACCGGGCCGACGATCTCCGGGATGACGTCCCCGGCCTTGCGCAGGACGACCGTGTCCCCGATGAGCACCCCCTTGCGGCCGACCTCATCGATGTTGTGCAGGGTCGCGAGGCCCACCGTGGACCCGGCGACCAGGACCGGCTCCAGCTCCCCGAAGGGGGTCACCCGGCCGGTGCGGCCCACGTTCACCCGGATATCGCGCAGCTTGGTCGTGACCTCCTCCGGTGGATACTTGTAGGCCACCGCCCAGCGGGGGGACTTCGAGGTGGAGCCCAACCGGCGTTGCAGGGCGAACGAGTCGACCTTGACGACCACTCCGTCGATCTCGTGCACCACGCCGTGGCGCGCATCGCCCCACCGGTGCACGTAGTCCAGCACGCCGGGCACCGCCGCCAGGACCTCGAAGTGGGTGGCGACGGGCAGCCCGAGCTCCGCGAAGCGGGCATAGGCCGCCGACTGGGACGTGGCCTCGAAGCCGCGCTGCGCGCCCAGGCCATGGACAATCATCTCCAGCGGCCGGGTGGCGGTGACCCGGGGATCCTTCTGCCGCAGGGATCCGGCCGCGGCGTTACGCGGGTTCGCGAACGGTTTGCCCCCCGCGGCCACCAGCCCGGCGTTGAGCTCGGCGAACTTCGCGGTCGGGAAGAAGACCTCGCCCCGCACCTCCAGCAGCTCGGGCACCCGCGGCCCGCGCAGCCGCACCGGCACGCTCGCCAGGGTGCGGATGTTGGGGGTGATGTCCTCCCCCGTCCGGCCGTCGCCGCGCGTCGCGGCACGCACCAGGTAACCGTCCTCGTAGACGAGGTCCACGGCAAGCCCGTCGATCTTCAACTCGCAGAGCCAGGCGTCGACCTCGCTTTCCCGGGCCACGCGCGCCGCCCACTGGTGGAACTCGTCGTCGTCGAAGACGTTGTCCAGGGACAGCATCCGTTCGAGATGCTCGACCGGGGTGAACAGGGTCGAGTAGGAACCGACCACCTTCTGCGTCGGCGAGTCCGGCGTGCGCAGGTCGGGATGCCGCTCCTCCAGCGCGGCGAGCTCCGCCATCAACCGGTCGTACTCGGCATCGGAGATCGTCGGGGAGTCGAGCACGTAGTAGCGGTACGCGTGCTCGTCGAGCTCGCGGGCGAGGCTGGCGGCGCGGGCCCGCTCGTCCGCCGAAGCCGCCGCCGAAGCCACGCCGGATTCGTCGACTGTACCGGCCGTGCCGGTTGTCGCGCTCACGACGGCGCGTCGACCAGAACCCGCCCCGCCTTCCGGCAGTGGCGCACCACCGTCCTGGCATCGTCCGTTCCCAGGCCCGCCAGGCCACAGGTCGACGTCACGGCGACCACCTCCCCGAGCTGCTCGGGCCGGAATCCCAATCGGCTCCACAGTGCGATGACGGGTTCGACCGTACGGCGGGCATCCGACAACTTCGGTGCGGCCGACAACTTCGGTGCGGCCGACACAGCCCGTCCGGCTGCACCAGCCGGTGCGGCCGGTCCAGTCGGTGAAATCGGCGCGGCCGGTGAAATCGGCCTGGTGGGGACGAGACCCGCCATCAACCGCACTCCGGCCTCCACGATCTCGCCGACGGCGTCGTCCTCGGCCTGGGTGAGCGCGGTGACGTCGAGACCGACAAAGTCCACGCCCGCCGCGCGCAACGCCGCCAGCGGCACCGCGGGAGCGCAGCAGTGCACCCCGACTCCGCCGGTCGCCGGCAGCGCCCGCAGGCCACCGAGCAGGATCCGCAGCCGCTCCACGACCAAGCCCTCCTCGACCGCGGGCAGCACCGAGAACCCGCTCGGAGTGCGGATCCGGCCCGCGAGCACCGCCGGCAGCGATGGCTCGTCGAACTGGACCAGGATCCGCGCCCCCGGGACGCGCTGGGCGATCTGTTCGACCTGTTCGACGAGCCCCGCGGCCAGTGCGTCGGCGATGTCACGGGTCGCGCCGGTATCTGACAACGCCTTGTGCCCGCGGGGAAGCTCCAGCTCGGCCGCCAGCGTCCACGGGCCGGTCGCGGCAATCTTGAAGGGTCCCGCGTAGCCGGCGGCGACCTCCGTCAACGCGTCCAGGTCGCGTTCGAGCAGATCCCGTGACCGGCGCAGGTCCAGGCCGGGTCGGGGAACCAGCCGCCAGCCGGCCGGCTGAAGGTCCACCGGCATGTCGACGAGGATCGCCGCCGCCCGCCCGACCATCGCACCCCCGGGTCCCCTGGCCGGCAGTTCGGGCAGATACGGCAGGTCCGGCAGCTCGTCGAAGACCAGCTTGACGGCCTGGGCCGCATCCGTTCCCGGCAGCGAGCCCACCCCGGTGGCCGCGCCGGCCGGCCACATCCGTGCAGCGTCAGTACTCATGTCTTGACATCCTCCGGGAGTCCGCGGGAGATCCCCGGCCACGTCCGCTCCGGGCCCGCTTCGTCGACGGCCCGCCGACCAGGCGCCCGGCTAACCACCGGTAGTGCGGATGTGCCCTCCGCCAAGCACCCGGTCACCGTCGTACAGCACCACCGCCTGGCCGGCGGCCGTGCCGCGGACCGGCGTCGTCAGCGTCACGACGAGCTCCTCGCCGCGCGCCTGCGCCACCGCCGGTACCACCCCGCCGTGCGCCCGCACCTGGGCCAGACATGATACGGCCCCTTCGTGCGGCCAGACCGCCCGGTCCGCCACGAGCCGGCGCACGTCGAGCGCCTCGGCCGGTCCGACGGTGACCGTCGACGTCACCGGGGAGATGTCCAGCACATAGCGCGGCCGGCCGTCTGAGGCCGGCCGCCCGAGCTTCAGCCCGCGACGCTGACCCACGGTGAAGGCGTAGGCGCCGTCATGGTGCCCGAGCGTCTGCCCAGTCGTCGCATCGATGACCGGACCCGGCCGCGGGCCGAGCCGCTCGCGCAACCAGCCACCGGTGTCCCCATGCGAGATGAAACAGATGTCGTGGCTGTCCGGCTTGTCCGCAACGGCGAGGCGACGCTCGGCCGCTTCTACCCGCACCTGGGCCTTGGTGGAATCCCCGAGCGGGAACCGCGCGGCGGCGAGCTGCTCGGGACGCAGCGTTCCCAGGACGTAGGACTGGTCCTTGTCCGGATCCACCGAGCGGCGCAGGGTGCCGTCCGGATCGAGCCGGGCGTGGTGCCCGGTGACGACGGCGTCGAAGCCGAGCGCGAGGGCCTTGTCGAGTACGGCCGCGAACTTGATGCGCTCGTTGCAGCGCACGCAGGGGTTGGGCGTGCGACCGGCCGCGTAGGACTCGACGAACTCCTCGATGACGTCGGTCTCGAACCGGTCCGCGAGATCCCAGACGTAGAACGGGATGCCGAGGATGTCGGCGGCCCGCCGGGCGTCCCGGGCGTCCTCGATGGTGCAGCAGCCGCGGGCTCCGGTCCGGTCCGACTCCGGCGAGCGCGACAACGCCAGATGCACCCCGGTGACGTCGTGACCGGCGTCGACCGCCCGGGCGGCGGCGACGGCGGAGTCGACCCCGCCGGACATCGCGGCGAGCACCCGCATCAGACCATCACCTCCCCGAATCTCCGCCGAACCTCAGGGAACCACGTGGACGGGAGCGAGGCATCATGGGCATCGCATCTCAGGTGCCGCTCAGGCTGCCGCTCGTGCCGGCCAGCGCCCCCGCACGGCTCGCCCGCTCGACGACCGGCCCGATCGCCGCGACCAGCGCGTCGACGTCGCAGGCCCGTGAGGTGTGCCCGAGGGAGAACCGCAGCGATCCGCGGGCGTGTGCCTCATCCGCTCCCATCGCGAGCAACACGTGCGACGGCCTCGCCACTCCGGCGGAGCAGGCCGAGCCGGTGGAACACTCGATCCCCCAGGCATCGAGCAGCATCAGCAGCGAGTCTCCCTCGCAGCCGGGGAAGGTCAGATGGGCGTTTCCCGGCAGCCGGTGCGGCCCTGGACCGCCGCCGTCCCCACTGCCGCCGTCCCCGAGCAGCGGGGCGCCGTTGAGCACCGCCTCCGGGACCTCCGCCCGGACCCGGCGCACCAGGTCGTCACGCAGGGCCGCCAGCCGGACGCTCTCCTGCGGCGCCTCGGCGCACGCCTTCGCCGCGGCCGCCGCGAACGCCGCCACCCCGGCCGTGTTCAGCGTTCCGGACCGGATGTCGCGCTCCTGACCGCCGCCGTGGGTCAGCGGCTCCATCGCCAATCCCCGGCGCACCACCAGGGCACCGACACCGATCGGCCCCCCGATCTTGTGCGCGCTGACCGTGATGGCGTCGGGGCCCTCGTCGGTGACGGCGATCGGGATCTGGCCGAACGCCTGCACGGCATCGGTGTGGAAGGGCACGCCGTGACGGTGCGCGATCGTCGCGAGCTCGGCAATCGGCTGAACGGTGCCGACCTCGCTGTTCGCCCACATCACCGACACGACGGCCACCGAGTCCGGATCCCGGTCGAGGGCGGCGGCGAGGGTGTCCGGATGCACGGTTCCCGCGGCATCGACCGCGAGCAGCTCGACCTCGGCATCCTGCGCCCGGCCGAGCCAGGCGGCGGTGTCCAGGACGGCCCGGTGCTCGACGGCGCTGACCAGTACCCGCCGCCGGCCCGGTTCGGCCCGGCGGCGTGACCAGTACAGACCCTTCAGGGCGAGGTTGTCACTTTCGGTACCGCCTCCGGTGAACACCACGTCGGACGGACGGGCGCCCAGCACTCCGGCGAGCGTCTCGCGGGACTCCTCGACGATGCGGCGGGCACGGCGGCCACTGGCATGCAGAGACGAGGCATTGCCGGTATCGGCAAGCACCGCGGTGTACGCGGCGAGCGCTTCCGGTCGCATCGGCGTCGTCGCCCCGTGGTCGAGATAGGTCACAGCTTTAGAGGGTAGTCGCGGACGGGCCGACGGCGACGGGAGAGCGGATCACACCGATCTCCGGGGCGACCGTCGGATCAGAAGTCGCCGGCGGCCCGGCGCAGATCGGTCAGCAGGTCGATGAGCGTGCGCACCCCGCCGTCACCCAGCCCGGGATCGGCGAAGACGGTGTCGTTGAGCTTCTCGGTCGCGGCCATGGCAGTGGCCCGGCCCTCCTCGGTGATCTTCGCGAGAATCGCCCGCCGGTCCGTGGGATGCGGGGTACGCCGCACCTGCCCCCTCGCCTCCAACCGGTCGACCGCGCTGGTGACGCTGGTCGGATGGACCTGCAGCCGACTTCCGATCTTGTTGAGGGGCAGCGTTCCGGCCCGACTGAACATCAACAGCATCAGCAGCTCATAGCGCGCGAAGGTCAGGTCGAGGGGGCGCAGGACCTCGTCAACCCGGGCGAGGACGATCTGCTGCGCCCGCATCAGGGAGGTGACCGCTGCCATGCCGTCCGCGGCCGCCCCCCAGCCGTGGGCAGTCCAGTGCCGATGGGCCTCCGCTATGGGGTCGGTTGGCAACGGTTTCGGGGTGGCCACGACTTGTCGACGCTCCTGCACTTCATGGGACGGTTCCCGCCCGGCCTGGCAGCCGGGGACCGTCGCGGCGGGCAGCGTCCATTGCACCCCAGGACGGACGCGCTGGCAAAGATTCATGCGTACCCGGAGATTGCCGCGGCGCCCGGCGCACCGACCAGCGTAACGCCGATCGATGTAACGGCGGGCGCCACCCGGGACATAATCAGACGTTACGGCGATACTGCCCACCCACGTCGAAGAATGTCTGGGAGATCTGCCCGAGGGAGCAGACGCGGACCGCCTCCATCAGCGCCGCGAACGTGTTCCCCCCGCTCCTGGCGACCTCCCGCAGATGTTCCAGGGCGGCGCCCGCCTCGGCGCCGTGCCGGCGGTGGAACTCCTCCAGCCGAGTGAGCTGAGATTGCTTCTCCTCCTCCGTGGCCCGCGCGAGCTCCATCGGGCCTCCCTCGGAGTCGGGATCGGTGCCGGCCGACTCAGGCCGCAGGAACGTGTTCACCCCGATGATCGGCAGGGTGCCGTCGTGCTTGCGCCGCTCGTACAGCATCGACTCGTCCTGGATGCGTCCCCGCTGATAGCCGGTTTCCATCGCGCCGAGTACACCGCCGCGGTCGCTGATCCGCTCGAACTCGGCGAGCACCGCCTCCTCGACCAGGTCGGTCAGTTCATCGACGATGAACGATCCCTGCAGGGGATTCTCGTTGGCGGCGAGTCCCCATTCCTGATCTATGACCATCTGGATGGCCAACGCGCGGCGGACGGAGTTCTCCGTAGGAGTCGTCACAGCCTCGTCGTAGGCATTGGTGTGCAGGCTGTTGCAGTTGTCGTAGATCGCGCACAGCGCCTGCAACGTGGTCCGGATATCGTTGTAGGCCATCTCCTGCGCGTGCAGCGACCGGCCCGACGTCTGTACGTGATACTTCAGCATCTGCGACCGAGGGGCGGCACCGTAGCGCTCCCGCATGGCTACCGCCCAGATCCGGCGAGCCACCCGCCCGATGACGGTGTACTCCGCATCCATCCCGTTGGAGAAGAAGAACGACAGGTTCGGGGCGAAATCGTCAATGCGCATTCCTCTGGCCAGATAGGCCTCGACGTAGGTGAAGCCGTTGGCCAGGGTGAACGCGAGCTGACTGATAGGATTGGCGCCGGCCTCGGCGATGTGATAGCCGGAGATCGATACCGAGTAGAAGTTCCGGACCGCGTGTTCGATGAACCACTCCTGCACGTCCGCCATCGCCCGCAACGCGAACTCGGTGGAGAAGATGCAGGTGTTCTGCCCCTGGTCCTCCTTGAGGATGTCCGCCTGCACGGTGCCACGGACCGTGGCCAGCGTGCGGGCCCGGACTTCGGCGGCCTCGTCCGCGCTCGGCTCCCGGCCGTGCTCGGCGCGGAAGGCGTCTAGGCGCTGGTCGATCGCGGCGTTCAGGAACATCGCCAGGATCGTCGGCGCCGGGCCGTTGATGGTCATCGAGACGCTGGTCGACGGATCACACAGATCGAACCCGGCGAACAGGACCTTCATGTCGTCCAACGTCGCTATCGACACACCCGACGTGCCGATCTTGCCATAGACGTCGGGCTGGGACGCGGGATCGCGGCCGTAGAGGGTCACCGAGTCGAAGGCGGTGGACAGGCGGGTCGCGGGCGAGCCGGCGGAGAGGAAGTGGAACCGGCGGTTGGTCCGGAAGGGGTCACCTTCACCGGCGAACATTCGCGCCGGGGCTTCCCCGGCCCGTTTGAACGGAAAGACGCCGGCGGTGAAGGGGAAGTAGCCCGGCAGGTTCTCACACCGCAGGAAGCGGATCAGGCGAGCGTCGTCGTCGATGGCGGGTACCGCCACCCGCCGGACCGGAGTCCCGCTGAGCGTGGTGCGCACCAGCGGGGTGTGGATCTCGGTTCCCCGGACGAGATAGGTCATCTTCTCGCCCTGACGTTCCTCGACGATCGCCGGCCATTGCGCCAGGAGCTCCCTCGTCCAGAGAGCCAGGGCGGCTTCGGCCTCGTCGCGCAGCATGGCGAGGGTGGTGGGCTCCGCCGGCGCCGCGCCAGCGCCAGCGCTGGCCAGTGCCGCAAGGGCCGTCGTCAGATGCTCACGACGGCGGGCCAGCAGTGCCTGGCGCTCGGTCTCGGCGTGATAGCCCCGCACCGTCTCGGCGATCTCGGCCAGGTAGCGTACCCGGGCGGACGGAATGACCGTGGTCAGCTCGGTGGAGGTCCGCCCGTGCACCGGATGCAACGAGCCGGACACGGTAGACAGATCGTGTTTGCGTAGCAGCCCGACGAGGTGCTGATACAGGGCGGTCACCCCATCGTCGTGGAACCGGGCGGCCGAGGTGCCGAAGACGGGCATGTCCTCCCAGGACTGGTCAAACGCCTGCCGGTTGCGCACCAGTTGCCGGGCGACGTCACGCCGGGCATCCTCGGCGCCGCGCCGCTCGAACTTGTTCACCGCCACCACGTCGGCGAAGTCCAGCATATCGATCTTCTCGAGTTGTGAGGCCGCACCGTACTCGGGTGTCATCACGTACAGCGAAACATCGCAGAACGGAACGATCGCCGCGTCACCCTGCCCGATGCCCGGCGTCTCGACGATCACCAGATCGTAACCGGCCACCCGGCAAGCCGTGATCACATCCGCCAAGGGAGCCGGAACCTCACTGCCCCCCGCTCGCGTCGCCAGGGACCGGAAGAACACGTTCCCTGCCGTGCCGTCACCCAGGGAGTTCATCCGGATGCGGTCACCGAGCAATGCACCGCCGCCCCGCCGACGGCTGGGGTCGATGGCGAGCACCGCGATCCGCAGGCTGTCGCCCTGGTCGAGGCGGAAGCGCCGGATCAGCTCGTCGGTGAGTGAGGACTTTCCCGAACCACCCGTGCCGGTGATACCGAGGACCGGAACCCGCGGCCGGCAGGCGGCCTCGTCCTGCAGCGCCGCCGCGAGTCGCGGGTCCCGGCCCACCTCGAGCACGGTGATCGCCCGGGCGAGCGCGCCGTCCTCACCAGCCACCACCGCATCGAGCTTCGGCCCGTCCTCCGTCAGATCGACGTCACAGGCCTCGATGATCATATTGATCATCTTCGCGAGACCGAGCCGTTGCCCGTCCTGCGGGGAGAAGATGCGCGCGACCCCGCGCGCGTGCAGCAGGTCGATCTCCGCCGGCACGATCACCCCGCCGCCGCCGCCATAGACCCGGACGTTGCCTGCTCCGCGCGCGCGGAGGCGCTCGATGAGGTAGCTGAAGTACTCGACATGCCCGCCCTGATAGGACGACAGGGCGATCCCTTGGGAGTCCTCCTGGATCGCGGCGGTGACGACCTCCTCGACGCTGCGGTCATGCCCGAGATGGATCACCTCGGCGCCCTGCGCCTGCAACAGGCGACGCATGATGTTGATCGCCGCGTCATGCCCGTCGAAGAGTGAGGCCGCCGTCACGATCCGGACCGGATGAACTGGTGTGTGCAGCGCGGCAGCCGGCTCGTGCCGGCCGTCGGAGGACATCGAAGCGGCTCCCGGGGACGATGTGGCGGACGGAGATACCTAGAACCCTTGGCTTCCCGATAGTAGGGCATCCATACAATAGATGCCACCATGACCAGGAGGCGGAAGCCGGCCGCTCCCGCGACCTGCCGGGCTCCGGGCAGGGTGCCCGGGCAGCCGAGTTTTGGGGAGCCAGTCACGGTCCAGGGAGCGCAGACCGTATTCAGGTCCCCCGAATTCGGTCCCCCAGATTCGCCGGCGGCGCTGGAGCGGGTGCCGCCAGCCAGTAGTCAGAAAAT
>NZ_CDWTMO010000036.1:0-26862 GCF_977946435.1 Frankia sp. CgKIO3
GCGTGGAGAAGTAGTCGACACCGGTCAGGCACATCACCCGCCACCACGGGTGCAGCCTGTGCTCGCCGGACGGCGCGGCATGCGGGCCGGCATGCCGCTGTGCCCGGTCGGTGCCCGCCAGCATCCAGGAACGCAGGCGACGAACGCTGTTCGTGCTCGGTGACGGCCAACACGGGACACACCTTCCAGACGGCGCGCGGCGCAGGGACACCTCCCCCCGCCGGGAGCGGGAACGACCGGGCCGTGGGAACCTGGGCGCGGACCGGCCTGCCGAGCATCCTCCACACCCCCGACAACATCCCACGGGCGTGTCATCTCACGGGTATCGCGGCAGGTAGCCGGCCGGACCTCATCGGACGCCAAAGCCTGCCGCAGGACAAGGAAGCCGGCAATTATGGGCACTATGCCGGCCCGAACCTCGCGCATGGACCCGACGCCGCTTCGATGCGCGCCACACCGAGTCTCCCCCGACCCCGGCCTGCTCGACTCGGCGCACGTCGGTCGGGCGACGGCCGGGCGGTGACCACCCGGGAATTCACCGTCGTCGAGCAGGAGATCCGGGATGCTTTTGCGCTGGGACGCCGGGTGGATCTGGCGGACCGGGTCGTCCGGACGGTCGTCCTGCGCGATCTGCTGCTCGGGACGGACGACGGCGAGCCTGGGCCGTCGGCGGCGCTGCGCCTCACCCGCGCCCGGATCGTCGGCGAGCTCGACCTCTCCCACAGCGTCCTTGGATGTCCGGTCCGGCTGCGGGACTGCGTCTTCGACCATCGGGTGAATCTGTACGGGGCGAGAACCCGCCAGCTCGATCTCACCGGTACGCACTTCCGCGGAATCCTCGCGTCGAACGCCGTCATCGAGGGCAACCTCCGGCTCTTCGACTGCCGGTCCCGCGGACCGGTTATCCTGGTCGGCACCCGGATCAACGGAGCGCTGCTGCTCTCCGGCGCCCGCTTCGAGGGCCCCGGCTCCGCCCTCGACGCAACCCGGCTGCACGTCGAGGACGACCTCCTCGGTGGCCCCTCACCGGACGGCCGGTACCTGTCGGCCCTGCGCTGCGACGGGGAGCTGAGGCTGAACAACGCTGTCGTGGGCGGATCGGTGCGGTTGGAGGGAGCCCACCTGAGCAGTCCCACGGGCACCGCGCTGGCGGCATTCGACCTGAAGGTCGCCGCAATGCTCAACTGCTGTGAGGGGTTCCACGCCCAAGGGACCGTTAGCATCGCCTACGCCGAGGTGGGCAGCCGGGTCTGCCTGGAGGGAGCCCGCCTGGACGGCGCGCGCCCCGGCGACGACAGCCCTGACCGCGGCCCTGACCATGGCCCTGACTGCGGCCCAGGCCACGGTGCCGGCAACAGCGCCGGCAACAGCGGCTCGATCGCGTTGAACGCCCACCACCTCACGACCCGGGAGCTGGTACTTCTCCCGGCAGCGGTGCCTCGGGGAGCCGTGGATCTCAGCCACGGCGTGATCGGCCTGCTGCGCGACGATCCGGCGACCTGGCCCGCCGTGCTGCGCCTCGACGGGCTGCGCTACGACAGCCTCGGTACGTTCGGGGAAGGCGACGAGCGGCGGCGGTGGCTGCGCCTCGACCCCAGCGGCTACCGGCCGCAGGTGTACGAACAGCTCGCGGCCACTTACCGGGCGCACGGCCACGACGCCGACGCACGGATGGTTCTGCTCGCGAAACAACGGCATCGACGCGAGACTCTGGCGCCGGCGGCGAAGATATGGAGCCACCTGCAGGACCTGCTCGTGGGATACGGATTCCGCCCGGTGCGGGCCGCCTCGTGGATCGCGCTTCTGGTGGTGGCCAGCAGCGTGCTGTTCGACCTACGGCCGCCGGCGCCGGTCGACGACACCGCCGCGTCGGCCTTCCACGCCCCCGTCTACACCCTCGACCTGCTGCTGCCCCTCATCGACTTCGGGCAGGAGCAGCACTTCACCCCGCGCGGCGCGACGGTCTGGTTCGCCTACTTCCTCATCGCCGCCGGTTGGGCGCTCGCGACGACGGTCGCCGCCGGGATTACCAGGACGCTGCGCGGCGGTTGACGCCGGACCTGGACGGCCGTCAACGCGTTGCGCGCGCTCGTGGGGAACCGGAGCCGACCGCGGCCTGCTCCCCGTCACCGCCCCCGGTGGTCGACGACGGCGGTCCGCGGACGGGGCAGACTGGCCGGGTGGAGGTTCTCAGCAGCCGCATCCTGCTCCGGCCCACGGATCCGCAACGCAGTCACCGCTTCTACCGCGAGACCCTCGGGCTGGCGGTCTACCGCGAATTCGGGCCGCCGGAGGAACCCGGGCTGGTGTTCTTCCTCGGCCAGGGCCTGCTGGAGGTGTCCGGGCGCTCGCCGCGCCCGGCACGGCCGGTGGGCGCGGGCGGGGAACCGGTGGGGACGGCGCGGCTCTGGCTGCAGGTGCGTGACCTGGCGGCCGAACACGCCCGGTTGAACGCGGCGGGTGTCGTCATCACCCGGGAGCCGCGGCGTGAGCCGTGGGGACTCGACGAGATGTGGATCGAGGATCCGGACGGCGTCCCGATCGTGGTCGTGGAGATCCCGCCCGATCATCCCCTGCGCCGGGACCGGAGATCCCTCGCCGACGGCTGACGCGCGGGCCCGTCGGGACGGCGGGGCTCACCCGGACGACCCGGTGCACCCTCGTCGGGGTAGCGCAGACCGCCGCCCTGGCCTACGTGTCCACCCGGTTCCTGGCCCGCTGGTTCGAAACCCGCACGGCGACCCGCGGCGCCCCTCCGGTCCGGCGCCCGGCTGTGGTCTGATCGGCCCGTTGACCGACCATTGAGATAGATTTAGTGTAGAAAGGTGCACTGCACCCGGCGGGACACGGCGACCCGGTGGAACACGGCGGACGCGCAGGTGTCCGGTTATGTAACCGGTCGCGACCAGCCGCGGCTGTGCCGTCGCCACCACGTCGACTTCGGTCACAACGACAGCGACCTCTGTTCCCCCGGTAACTGATGTCCTCCGGGTGACTGACTCTTCGGTCTCTTCGGTCGTTCGTCTCGTCGGCAGCTCGCGCCGTACTGTGGATCATCGGCCGACGGCAGCACCGGAACCGGAAGGCGGGAAGCAGACCACCGCGCCACAACCCACCCGGCAGGGTTGATCCGCCGAGGCGGGAAGGCGTCGGCGCGCTCGTCACCTGAGCCCTCACTCGTCGCCTGAACCTCGGGAGCATCCAGCATGACGGCCTCGCTTCGCCAGACCCAGGGTCCGCTCAGGGCGCGCGCCGTCGACGGCGACCTGTTCCGAACCGTCTTCCGCGGCCATCCGGCCGGCGTGGCCGTCATCACCGCCGACGCGGGCACGGGACCCGTCGGCTTCACCGCGACCTCGCTCGCGTCGCTGTCCGCCGAACCGCCGATGGTGGTCTTCGCCATCTCCTCCGGTGCCTCGTCGTGGCCCCATATGCGGGTCGCGGAGACCTTCATGGTGAACCTGTTGTCCTCCCAGCAGGAGGAGGTCGCCCGGCGTTTCGCCCGCAGCGGGATCGACCGGTTCGCCTCGCCGACCCGCTGGACCAGGCTGCCGACCGGCGAGCCCCTGCTCGACGGGGGACGGGCGTGGCTGCGCTGCTCCGCCCGGCCACCCGTCGAGGCCGGGGACCACTTCCTCATCATCGGCCAGGTCCTTGAGGCGGACACCGACCCGGAGGCGTCCCCGCTCATCTACCACGACCGGATCTTCCACGTCCTGCCGTAACCCAGCCCGCCGTAACCCGGCCTGCCATCCCCGCGGCTTGCCCGAGGAGCACGACCGGCTCAACCGGCTCGGCACCGCTCTTGACCCTGCCCTCGGCACCGCTCTCAACACCGCCCGCCGAGCGGGGCTCCGGTCGCCGTGGCGCAGGCCCCGGCCGCGCATCGGCACACTACGGAACAACCCGCCTGCTCACCGTGCAGATGCGGAACTATCATGCACAGAGTTTCGCATCTGCGGATTATCTCAGCGACAGGGTCCGCGGCTACGGAAACAGGACAACGGGTGAATGGGTGGAGGAACGGGACACGTGAGATTTCGCAGGATGAAGACGGCGGCCCTGGCGGTACTCGGCGCCGGGCTTCTCGCGACCGCCGGATGTGGCAGCGACGGCGGCGCTGCGGCGACGCCCTCCGCCACGGCCAGCAGCGCCGCGAGCGGAGTGCGGGGGACCGTCACGGTGCTCGCCGCCGCCTCGCTGACGAGGTCGTTCACCCAGCTCGGCAAGGACTTCGAGGCCGCGAACCCCGGATCGAAGGTGACCTTCTCCTTCGCCGGCAGCTCGCAGCTGGCCCAGCAGATCACCTCCGGCGCCCCGGCCGACGTGTTCGCCGCGGCGAGCCCGGCCACGATGAAGACCGTCACCGACGCCGGCGACAACGTCGGCGCGCCCAAGGTCTTCGTCCGCAACCAGCTCGTCATCGCCGTACCGAAGGGCAACCCGAAGGGCATCACCGACCTGCCCGCCCTGACCAGGCCGGGGGTGAAGGCCGCGCTGTGCGCCGAGCAGGTGCCCTGCGGAGCCGCCGCGAAGAAGACGCTCGCCGCCGCCGGGGTGAACCTGACCCCGGTCACCCTGGAGCAGGACGTCAAGTCCGCACTGTCGAAGGTCACCCTCGGTGAGATCGACGCCGCGCTGGTCTACCGCACGGACGTCAAGGCGTCGGCGGGCAAGGTGGACGGCGTCGAGTTCCCCGAATCCGCCAAGGCGATCAACGACTACCCGATCGTCGCGCTGAAGAACGCGCCCAACGCCGCCGGCGCCACCGCGTTCGTCAACTTCATCCTGTCCGACAAGGCGAGCACCGTACTGACCAACGCGGGATTCCAGGCCCCCTGACCCCAAGCCCCGCTGATCCCCGACACGGTCATCCCGTGGTGGAGCAGGCGGACCCTGCACTTCGACTTCGCCTGACGAGGTTGCCCCGAACCTCCTGCGTGGAAATCGGCGTTAGGCGGCGGTCGCCGCTGTCCAGGCTTCGTCGGTGACGATCTCGATGCTGAGGGTGGCCTTGTAGCTGTGGCCATGGATCCGGCCTCTGGCGGTGTTGGCGGCGTAGACGGAGATCGCGCGTTTGACGACGCGGGGGCTGACCCGTAGTCGCCGGTCGGGCATCGGCCGGGCCAGGACGGCACGGCCGATCTTCCCGACCAGATCGATGACGCTGTCCTCGATGACCCCGGCGGCCTTGACGAGCTGGTCACGGGCGGTCTCGAGGTCCAGCGCCTCCAGGTTCTCGATCACCCCGTTGTGGGCGAAGATCCGGCCGTCCTGGACGAACGGGTGGGTGTTGCGGAGGTCGACCGCGCCGGTGGACGCATGGCGGACATGCGCGACGAAGGTCGTGGACTCGACGTTGCGGGCCTCCCGCGCGAAGGCGGTGTCAGCGCGGCCCGCGATCGGCTGTTTCGCCAGGTACGGCTCGCCGTCCCCGTCGAACGTGCCCAGGCCGGCCCCGTCGGGCGGGCGGACGTCCCGCCCCCGCGGGCTGTCCGTGGCGTCCAGCAGCCAGAACGTCGCGCTCACCCGCTTGCGCCCACTGCTCATCGCGAACATGTGGCACATGGCACCGTCCCCTAGACCCACCCCGTCACCGGGGCGACAAGGTCAACCGTCGGCCCCGCAGCTCTCGGTAACCCCGCCGGCCCGGTCCCCGTAAGGACCCGACCAGCAGCACCGGGAGCCTTCCCCATGCCAGGAGGTGGCACCCATCCGCCGTGCCACGGGCCGGCCTTGCCGCCCGGCCCGCCGGGTCAGAAGGTCCACAGCTTGACGGTGGCGTCGGCGCCGGCCGACGCGAGCTTCTCGCTGCCGTCCGCCAGCCGCAGGGATGCCAGCGCACGAACTCCGTCAGTGTGGTCGACGAGCGCGGCACCCACCTGGGTATGCGACACCGGGTCCCAGAGCCGGATGGACCGGTCGTCCCCTCCAGACGCCACCAGCGGCTCCCCACCGCCGGCGAGGGCCGCCACCGCCCGCACACCGGCGGTGTGACCCCGCAACTCTCCGACCGCGGTGGCCGCCACCGGGTCCCACAGCCGCACAGCCGCGTCGTCTCCGCCGGAGACCAGCAGCCGGCCGACCGGCGACCACCAGCGCGGCCAGGGCGCGTACCGCACCGTTATGCCCGGTCAGCGGCCGCCCGAGCGCCGCGCCGGTCAGGAGATTCCACAACCGGACGGTGCCGTCGTCGCCGCCTGAAGCGATCATCGGGACGCCGGCGACGAGCGTGACGACCGCGAGCACAGCACCCTCGTGGCCGCGCAGGGGCTGGCCGACCGGCTGCCCGGTCGCCGCGTCCCACCGCCGCACCGTCGCGTCGACACCGGCCGAGACCACCAGCGGCTGACCGGGCTGCCCGCCGGCCGTCACCGCCCGCACGGCCCCCGAATGGCCCGTCAGCGGCGCCCCGACCGCCATCCCGGTCACCGGGTCCCACCGGCGCACCGTCCGGTCCCCACTCCCCGAGACCACCAGCGGACCGGTCGTCGCGCTGCCGGGTGGGGCCGCGACCGACAACACCGCCCCGGTGTGACCCAGCAGCGGCTCACCCACCGGCTCGCCGTCAGCCCTCCACAGCCGCACTGAACGGTCCTGGCCGGCCGAGGCCAGCAATGCATTCCCGCCGGCGAGCCCGCCCACCGCGGCGAGCGCCAGCACCGGACCCGCGTGGCCGGTCACGGTCTGCGCGACCGGCGCCGACCGTTCCGGCGTCCACAACCGCACCGTGCTGTCGACGGAGCCAGACGCCAGCATCGAGCGCCCGTCCGGCATCGGGACCGCGGCCAGCGCGGTGACACCGGACTCGTGGCCGGCGAGTGGGGGGCCGACCTGCTGGCCACTGGCAAGATCCCACAGCACGATGTCCCCCCCCCCGTCGATGCCGGCCGCGAGCAGCGTCCGCCCGTCCCGCAGCGGCAGCGCGGCCAGCTCACGAACGCCGCCAGGCAGGACGCGCGGCAGCCCGACGGGATCGAGGGTTCGCACGTCCCGTAACACCACGAGACGGCCGAAGCTGTGGGCCAGCAGCGGCTGGCCGTCGGCACCCGGCACCACCACCGCCGCCCCCAGCTCCGCCCCGGCGTCACGCGCAACCTCGGTCATGTGGGCGTGCTCGTCGGTCAGCCAGTCCATGCTCCACAGTCGCAGGGCGCCGAAGGCACTGGCCATGACCAGGTGAGCCCTGCCGTCCAGGTGAACGACGCTCAGGCACCTCAGCAAGTCGAACTGGTCCAAGGGGTGCCACGGCAGCCGGGCGACGACGGACAGGGCGGGCAGGTCCAGCAGGACGACCGATCCCTCGTCCTCGCCGAAGATCAGCAGCCGCCAGCCGTCAGCAAGGTTGAGCTGCGTCATACACCGCCCCTGACCGGGCACGGTCGGCCCCACCTGCTGGCCGGTGTCAGCGGCCCACAGGCGGATGTGCGACTCGGTGTGGCTCTCGTGCGGGCCGTCCTCGACGTTCACAGCGGTCCCGGTGGCCACCATCCGGCGCCCGTCGGGCAGGACGAGCGGCGTGACGGTGCCGACGAAGTCGTCCGGCTCCAGACTGATCGGTTGCCCCGCCGACTGCCCCTGCGGGGTCAATCTCACCAACTCGGTACCTGGTGCGGCAACGCTCGCGAAGACCAGCACCCGGCCGTCGGCCATCGGCACGGACCCGACGCCGAACACGTGGAAAATCTGTGGCAGGACCCGGACTGTGGCGCCGGCCTCCCACCCGTCGAACGCCGTTGCCATCGCCCACCCGTCGTTGTCGTCGAACGCATCCACCAGAGCGCAGGTAACCCAAGATCACATTACTCGGGCGGCGCGGCGCCTGAGCCTGTCGAGCGGGACCTGCCCTCGTCGGCTGCCGGACACCTTCGGCTGTTGCGACTCGGACCCGGGCCGTCATTTGGGCCTGATCACCATGGCCGGCTCGGTATCGTGCGAACCGACAGGTTGGATCACGAGAGCGTGGAGGCGCAGGTGGTCTTCGACTACACGACCGAGTTCCCGCGCGAGGACCCCAACGTGGTGCCGAGGTTCACGCGCAGCTTCCACCACCAGGACTGGTTTGACGGCGTCAGCACGGTGCAGGCCGAGCGGAACGGAGCCGAGGAGGGGTTCAACCTCCGCTTCCACCGGATCGAGAGCGACCTGGACGGGCTGAGCGCCGACGGCCGCGTGTCGCTGACCGAGCTGGCCCGGGTCCGGGCGGACCTGCACGACCTGCTCGGCGAGATCCGTACCGAGCTGCGCCGGCTCGGCTCGACACCCCGTTCAGCGAGGCCTGGACCACGCCGCCGCTGGCCGGCACCTGGCGGCGCGCCACCACCACCGACGACCTGCAATTCAACCCGCCCGGCTACCTGAAGGACCGGTCCGGCGTGGTCCACCTGCGCGGGGCGCTGACCGGTGGTGCGGAGGCCACCGTCGCCGCGTCACTGATCTTCACCTTGCCACCCGGCTACCGGCCGAGCACCCGGCAGATCTTCAGCGTCTTCAGCTCCGCGGGCACCACGCGCATCGACGTCCTCGACACCGGCGCCGTGGTCGCCCGCAGCACCCACGGCAGCTTCCTGTCGTTGGACGGGTCCACCTTCCGGCCGGACTGACGGGTCCACCTTCCCGCCGGGCCTGGGAGCGCCCGGTCCTCACCGCAACGTCCACGTGCCGCGGAACCGTTCGGTGACCGCGGCACAGAGGTCCTCGCCGACGGCGGTCCGCGCCGGCGCGCCCGGCGGCCGGGCATGGGCACCCACAGCCAGCGCAACCTGGTAGGCCAACGCCTGGCAGCGCGCCGCCCCGAGTCCGGGGTCGGCAGCCCACGCCGCCACCACGGCTGCCAGCACGACCAAGCCCAGGGCGGCGAAGCCGGCCCTCAGCCCGACCTCGATCTCCGGTGCGGACAACGGTGGCACCGCGAGGGCGGGGACGCCGCTCGGCCCAGCACCGCTCGGCCTGGCACCCGGCCAGGCCGGTGCCGCCGTGCCTACCGCGATCACCACCGGACCCGGACCGCCCGGAACGGCGGCCAGCACCGCCTGCCAGCCGTCCGCGGGCAGCTTGTGCACGTCGTCGAGCACCCAGGCGTGGCCGGCCCGGCCTAGATGCCCCACCAGCCGGCCCACCGGCGCACCCGGGATGCCGGCACGGCGCCGTCCCGGCAGGTTGTCCAGGTAGTCACGCACGCCCATCGGCGCCACCGCCCGGGTCACGGCGTCCCAGCCGTCCGGCGCGGCGCCCAGACCGGCCAGCGAGACCGCCGCGTCCAGCAGGTGCTCAGCCGCCGTCCACCGCCGGTCGCAGGTGGTCGTCACCGCCGAGCAGCCAAGGTCGAGCAGGACCTCCTCCACCAGCGACGACTTGCCGGCGACGGGCTGCCCGTGCACCAGCACCAGCCGCGGGGAGTCCCACAGCAGCGCGGTCAGCGCCGCGTGCAGGCCCGGCCGGGGTCCACGGGCCCGGCCCGGCCGGCCGAAGGGGTTGAAGACCTCCTCGACGTTCACCCGCGCCGGATCCGGTCACCCGCGGCGGACGCCGGTCCGGCGGAAGCGGCGGAACACCCGGGCCGTGGTCACCGGCAGCGGGTCGGCGGTCCCGTCGCCGTCCACGTCGAGGTGGCGGCGCCGGATCGCGAACGTGTTCGCCTGGATCCCGGCCGGCACGGTCCGCTCGACCACGTTCATCAGGAACTCGTACTGGTCCAGGTTCAGCGTCGCGCCGGCCGGCAGTTCCAGCCGTACCTGGTACGGGTCGGCCAGCTCGCTGCTCCGGTAGGCGAGGGTGACCAGCAGCGTGATCCCGGTGCCGGCCGGGCGCACCATCGCCGCGGAGCCGCCGGAGTCGATCGCGGCCGGCAGCCCGGTCACCGGCAGCGCGTGCCAGCTGACGCCGGAGGTCCGCCGGCCGGACAGGTTGAGGCCGCCCAGCGGCAGGCCGCGGGTGGACACCACGACCAGGACGTGGTTGGTCTCCAGCACCGCTATCGCCACGGCCGCGGCCAGCCCGTGCCCGGCGAGCGCCTGCACCAGGTCGAGGGCCTCCCGTGCCCCGTCGCCGGCACGCCAGAGCGCCCCGATCGACAGGTCGATGCGCAGCGTCGCGACCTCGGAGTCCGGGACGGATGCGGCCTGCGCGGCGAAGTCCGACTCCGGGGTGGCCACCGCGAGCCCGGCCCCGGTCAGCACCGCGACCAGGCCGGGTGCCGCGACGGCTTCCCAGGACCCGCGCTGCTCGCTGCCCCGAACCACCTGCCACGGCGGGTGCCCAGCCGCCTGCCACGCCCTCAGCGCCTCGTCCAGGGCCAGGTCAAGCGCGGAGCGGCCCACACCGTCGCCGAGACCGGCGTTCACCGCGGCGGAGGGCGACGCCTCCTCCCATGGGGTGTCCGGGCGTCGGACCATGCCGCCCGGACCGAGGTCCGGCCACACGGTCGCCGTTGCGCGGGCGCGGTCATAGGCCAACACGGCAGGGCTCTGCGGAGAGTCAACGCCGGAGAGTGCCGCGAGGTGGGTCACGCTCCGCCGTCCCACCTGGTGGTACGCCGCGAGCACCGGCACACCGTCGGCGAACGACGACCACAGCTCCACCCGGCCGGCATCCCGGTCGACGCCCAGCACCTGGTCGCCGGGCAGCGCGGCCAGCAGGGTGAGCCCCGGCCGCCACCCCGGCCGCTTCCAGCGGACGGTGACCTCCAGCCCACGGTCGTCCGGCCGGAGACGAAGGGCGAGCAGGTGGAGGTCGCCGCTCACGCTGTCGTAGCAGAGCACGTCGTCGTGGCCGCCGCCCGGCGCCGCCACCGGAGCCAGGTGCGTCCAGCGGCCCAGGCTGGGGCCGTCCACCGCCGGCAGGGAGCCCTCGACCGCCAGCACGGACAGCGAGCCGGTCGTCCGGTGGTACAGCAGGAGCACGGGACCGCTGCTGCCCGCCAGCCGCATCGGCACCGCGTGTGTCCAGGCGGGCAACTGGTCGCGGGTGACGACTGCGTCGATGGACAGGCCATCCTCGCCCCTGGTCACCTCGACGACCAGGATCGACCGTTCGGCCGGGTAGGTCAGCACGGCCCGGCCGAGCCGATCTCCGCCCGGGCCTTCGCCACCGGACCCGCCGGAGTCCTCACGCAGCACGACGGCGTCCTCGGCGCCCGGCGGGAAGCCGTTCTGCGCAAGGACCTGGGTCCCGCCGCGGGCGTCCACGGCGGCGACCGCCAGGCCGCCGGCGTGCGCCCGGCCGAGCAGCACCAGCGGCCGTCCCGACCCCGGCTCCGCCGCGCCGAGCCCGGCGACCTGGCTCCGGCCGCCGACCGGGACGTCCTGCCGGCCGGGCGCGGTGAGGTCCACCAGCGCCAGGTGGCTCACCGCGGTGCCGACCCGGCCGGCCTTGCGGACGGTCGCCGCCCCGCACGCCTGCAGCAGCGCCAGCACCGCCCCCGTGCCGGCACGTACCGCCGCAGCGCCGGCGGTGAGCGCGTCGCGCACCGTGGCCGGCAGGTCGCGACCCGACAGGAACGCCAGCAGCGCCGCCTTCAACATCGCCTCAGCGTCAACCGGGACCACGATGTCGGCGCTCAGTCCCAGCTCGTAGGCGCTGCCGCCGGCCGGGTCCTGGCTGCGCACCAGGCTCCACCGCCGGCGGTTGCCAAGCTGCGTCCGGCAGGCGGCGAACAGCTCCAGGCAACGGGCCAGACCGGGGGCCAGCGCCGGCTCGGTGTCGCCGTCGAAGAAGTACCCGGCCCGCAGCGCCGACCCCAGCGCCTCCAGCGCGGCCCGCTGCGCCGGCGGCAGCAGCCGCCCGCGGTACGCCTCGTCGGTGGCCGGGGTCGACGCCGGCAGCACCAGCCGTTCCCGCCGCACCTGGGCCAGGAACGCCAGCCGGGCGGCGCGCGCGGCCGCCTCGCCGGCAGGCGACGCCGACATCAGCAGCAGCCCGACCGAGTACGGCCGCACCTGCTCGACGATCCGCACCCGGCGGATCGCGCCGAGCTCGCCCAGCCATCCGCGCGGTCTGTCCTGCGGGCCGCCGCTGCCGTTGACGGCCTCGGCGACGCCGGCCGGCGTCGGCATCGAGAAGGCGCGCAGCGCCAGCAGCCGGCGGCGGTAGTCCTCGTCGTTCTCCAACCCGGTTGGCTCGGTCCGGGGACCGGTGAACACCTGCGGCGGCAGCCCGCTCCGGCCGAGCAACCGGTCACCGAACCGCGCCGCCCCGAGGTCGGCGCCGTGCCGGTCCAGGGCCGCGCGGCGGGCGTTGGCCACCGCCCGGGACGCGCTGACCTCCCGTGCCGCGCACCGCAGCCGGGCCTTCTCGGCACCGATCAGGTACAGCAGCCGGCCCATCGTGCCCTGCACCAGGGTGACCGACAGCAGAGCGAGCAGCTCGCGCGGCGCAACCGGGGTGGCCGGCCCGCCGGCGGTTACCCACCGCGCCTTGACCTGCAGCGCCAACAGGTCGAACGCCGGTGCGAAGACGAACGGCCACACCGGCAGCATCGCCCCCCGCTCGCTGAACGGCGCGTACCGGACCGGGATCGTGACCTGCGGCCTGCCCGAGCCGTCCGACTCCGGCCCGGGCAGGCCGACCTCGACGGCCAGCTCGTCGAGCTCCAGGTCACGCTCCAGGGTGAGCAGCACCAGCGGCTCGCGGTCCCAGGTCAGCCGGACGGTGCCGGTGTCGTCCAGCGGGAAGGACTCGTGCGCGGCACCGGCCGACAGCACCCCCGTGAGGTGGTCGGCGAGGTTGACGAAGGACGCCGACCGCGGGCCGTCCGGGTCCGCGACCGTCATCGGGTCGTGCGGGGTCATCGGGTCGCGATCCGCAGCTCGTCGAGCTGTTCCACGTAGGTCGGGATGCTGGTCGGCCCCACCACGACGTTCTCGCCGGGGCCCAGCCGGACCGTGCCCCCGCCCCCCGGGACCCCGGCGTCGTCCAGGTCCCCGGGCCAACGCAGCAGGGCCAGGTCGCGCACGTCCTGCACGCCGGGAACGCTCATCAGCGCGTAGCTCACCTCGGCCGCCCGCACCGGCTCGCCGAAGGACAGCCCCATGACGTACCCGCGCACCTGCTCCGACAGCCGGCGCTTGAGCTCCTGGGCGGCCGGGGAGGCGTTGACCACCTGGGTGCCACCACTGGGCAACGGCACGTCGCGCACCAGGATGTCCGCGGACAGCGACACCGACACCGCGTCGCCGCGCTCCACCGACGGGAAGATCCCCATCGGGCGGACGTCCTCGATCGCCGCCAGCACGGCCTCCCGCACCCCGCCCGGGCCGGCCCAGATCGCCACCGGGGTCTCGGCCACCAGCACGGTCAGGTAGAAGGGGTTGGTGATGTCCCGCTCGGTGGAGAACACCCCGTCCAGGAAGCTCAGCGTGCCGAACACCGACTGGTTCAGGTCCAGGCCGCCCAGGCCGTCGCGCACCTGCACCTGCCGGACACCGGGCACCAGGGACACCGCGACCTGCACGGCGTCCGCACTCCAGACCGAGCGCGGCGCCCGCAGCAGCAGCGCCCGGTAGCGGTCGTCCGGCCAGCGCAGGGTGCCTCCGGTCAGCGGCGCACTGTGCGTGATCCCGACCGTCACCTGCCCGTCGGTGCGCGCCACCAGGGCGGCATAGCCGGCCAGCGCGGGGTCGAGCAGGTTCCATCGCTCCAGCCGCTGCGGGAAGGTGCCGGTCACGGTGGACACCAGCGGGTCCAGGTTGCCCTCCGGCCCCGGCTGGAAGGCGCTTACCGCCACCTCGGCGACCCGCTGGGCGCTGGTCAGCACCACCTGCTCGGCGGTGGCGGCGTCGTGCCCGCCGGGGGTGAGCATCCGGGCCCCGGCCGGGATGCTCACCTCGGCGACGTCGGCCGGGAGCGTCCCGTTCAGCTGCAGGGTGACCCGCCCGCGGGCCTCGCCGAACGGCCGCGCCAGCCCGACCTCCGCCCCCAGCAGGGACAGCGCCTCGCCGGTGGCGGTGGCGATGAAGCTGTTGTTGTCGAACATGGCGCCCAGCGCCGCCCAGGTGCGGGCATCCTCCAGGGCGGAGATCTCCAGGATCTTGCGCAGCACGGACGCCGAGGTGAGGTCGATGTCCTCGCCGAGGATGCCGCGGGCCAGGGCCAACTTCTCGGCCAGGATCCGGGTGAACGGCTTGGGCACGAACCCGCCGGCCGTCACCCCGACGTCGTCGCTGCCGGTGGCCCGCAGCACCGCGGCGTCCACGGCGACGACATCGACGGGCGGCAGGTCCGGCGGCAGGTCCGGCGGCGTCGGGTTAGACACCCGGCACCACCCCGTCGACGGACAGTGCCAGGGGGTCGCCGCTGGCCGCCTCGAACGTGGCGCGCACCGAGGCGGTGCGCCGCGAGCCCACGTCGCCCGGTTGACCTGGCTCGCCGCGCTCGTCCACCAGGGTCACGTCGATGATCCGGCGGACCCGCGGATCGCGTCGCAGGGTGTCCACCACAGCCACCCGGACCCCCTCCCGGACCAGCAGCGGGTCGACGTCGCCGGCCAGCATCCGCAGGCCGTCGAAGCCGAACCCGGTGTTGAAGACGTCGTCGCCCAGCCCGGTGGTCAGCGCGATCTCCAACGCCTGCACCAGGTTCGGTAAGCCCTCGACGACGCCGAGGTCTCGACCCCGGCCCGGCGCCGGCCGCAGCACCAGGTCGCGCCCGAGCTCCAGGCCCGGCTGGGTCGGCTCGCTGGCCAGGCCCCAGCCGAGCACCCGCCGCCGCAGGGCGGATGCCTCGGGGCCGTCCTGGGCCCGGGGGTCCCGTGCTGCCATTCAGACCGCCTGCAGCGTGGTGGTGGAGGTGCGCTGCACGCTGACCGCATGCGCGGGCGGCGACACCGCCGACCCGACGCTGGGCGCCGACAGCGTCTCCAGCAGCACGGGAACGCCGCCGACCACGAGCTTGGTCGCCACCCCCGCGGCCGGCGCGGCAACCGAGGTGCAGGGCGAGGGACTGCCGCCGGCCGGGTTGGTGGCCGTGCAGGAGCCCGGCTGCACGGTCCAGCTCGACACCCCGGACTGCAGCGCCACCGGTTCGCCGCCCACCAGGAGCTTCACCGGACCGGAGTTGGCGACGACCACCTGGCCCTGCAGCGAGCAGGCCACCGTGGCCCCGATCGTGATCACTGCCGGCATCCTCATTCCACCTTCATCTGCTCGTCGACGCATCTGCTCGTCGACGCTGACCTTGACGTTCTTGCCGGACATCTCGACGTCCTGCTGGGTGGCCTTGATGACCACGCTGGCCGCGGCGAGGGTCAGCGTGCCCTTCGCGACTAGCCGGACGTCACCGGAGTCGGTGAACTCGAGCAGGGTGGTCCCGTCGGAGTGCTCCACCGACAGCACGACCTTGTCCGGCGCGGGCGTCGGCCTGGTGCCGGCCGGGGCCAGGCCATCGGGGCCGATCCGCAGCCGCAGGTTGCCGACCTCGATCACCCGGTGGCCGTCGGCGTCCACCAGGTCGTTGGTGGCCTTGCCGGACGGTGGGACCGGGGTGGCCGCCGCGGGCAGCGAGGCACGTTCCCCCGGCGGGACCTCCGCTGGCAGCGACAGCCACCAGTCGCCGGCCTGGGCGTCGGGCCCCGCACCGTCCGGCCACACCGCGCCGACGTCGACCGGGTCGTCCGGCTGCCCGTGCCGATGCACCGATACCACCCGGGTGCCGGGGTAGCGCGGCACCACCAGCCCGTAGCGGCCCCAGGCGAACGGCGTCGCGTACGGCACGTTCGTCTTCTCCAGCGGAGTTGCCCGGTCGACCGGCAGCCGGACGGCACCGTGCCCGGCGCCGTCGGACGCCGGCGTGGTGCCCTGCCACAGGGTGACCCGCTGCGCGGCGGCATCCCCCCTGCGCGGCCGGGCGGTGCGCCCGGACCTCACCCACCTCGGCGACCTCCAGGGTGGCCAGCCGGCGCTGGATGCCGTCCTCCAGCTGTGCGCGCAGCGCGACGACCGGGTCGGGATGGTCGGTGGGCGGGGCGCCGTCGCCGGTCACCGCGCCGGCCGTGGCCGGGGTAGTACGCCGGTCCCAGCCGTCCTCGCCGGCGGCCAGGCCGACCAAGGTGAGCTCGGTGAGGAAGCCGGCCGAGCGGCTGAGCGTGTGGGTGATCCCGGTCACGTACCCGCGAGCGCCGGTGCCCTCTCCGAGCAGGCCGGTCAGCGGCGCCGCGAAGGCGCCCAGCAGCGCGGAGGCCAGGTTGGGCTGCACCGTGCCCTCACCCGGGCGGCGGGTCGAAGGTGACCACGTCGCCGGGCCGGATGTCGGGGCGGCCGCGCAGCCGGACCAGCCACTGGTCGCGGCGGGCGGGCTCGGTGCCGCCGTCCGCGCCGGCGTCGAGCACCAGGGCAGGCAGCGCCTCGACCGACAGCAGCCCGGTCGGGTGGGTCAGCGCCGGCGGGTCGCCGCGCAGCGGGATCGGGCGGACGCCGACGTGCAGCGCGCCGTCGCGGACCAGCAGCAGGCCCCGCCCGTGGCGGCCGGTGGCCAGCTCCCAGCGCCGCGCGAGGCGCACCAGCGCCTCCCGGACCCGCTCGCCGCGGGCCGCCGTGAACCGGATCTCGCCGGGCCGGACCGCCGGGTCGGCCGGGGTCACCGGGTGGGTGACCGCCTGCACCCCGGCCAGCTCAGCCAGCCGGCGGGCCGCCGTCTCCAGGCCGTCCACGCTGAGCGGTTCGCGCAGCCGGGTGGTGGTCGCGACGGCGACCCGCTCGGTGCCGGTGACGACAGTCTCGTAGCGGCGGCTGCCGCGCCGCCGGGACACCCCGGTCACCGCCAGCTCCGCCACCCGGACCGGGGCGAGGGTGTCCCCGGACGCGCCGGCCGAGCCCAGCCCGGCGGTCAGCGCACCGATGCCGAGCAGGTTGGTCAGGTACCCGCCAACCGAACTGTTGGTGTCCCGCCAGAACAGGTGCACCCGGGCGACGGCGAGCCGGGCCGCGCCGTCGGCGGTACGCGCGGCCAGCGTCTGGTGGTCGGTGTCGGTCAGCCCGGCGAACGCGACCGTCGCCGAGCCGCTCTGGATGTCGCCGGTGAGCGGCGCGGAGATCTCCGCCTCGACGGCGTCGCTGTGCAGGATGAGGGCCGGCGGGTCGGTCACGCCGCCCGCGGCGTCCACCTCGTGGAAAGTGACCACGTACCCCGGGTGGTTCCCGGTCAGCGCACCGGTCCCTAAGCCGGTCAGCAGGCTCATCGCCACTCCTGGGTCGCGGTTGCCGGCACCGGCGGGCCGAACCCGACGGCGTGCGCCGGCAACGGCTCCCCCGGACGGCGCGACGGGTGGTCCGGCGCCGTGCCGACGCTGCGCCAGGCTAGCCGCAGCCAGGACCCGGACGTGCCCGGGCCGACCAACGCGCCCGCGGTCACCCGCCAGCCCAGCGGCCGGACGGCGATCTCGGCGGGCCGGCCGGGGTCGGCCGGCAGCAGCCGCTCCGCGCCCCGGACCAGGGGGACCTCGGACACCCGGCGGCCGTCGGCGACCAGCACCAGCCGGATCGGGGGGCGGGCGGCGTCGGCCAGCCCCGGCCGCCGGCTGGCACCGTCGGGCGGTGGCTCCTCGCTGGTCGAGACCACGGTCGCCGGGTCCGCGGCGGGCCAGCCCGGTGGGCAGCACCAGGGCGAGGGTGAGCCGGGCGCTGAGCGGGAAGCGGGCCGGCAGGCCCTGGCTCAGCGTGGTGTCCAGCAGGGTGTACCCGGGCGGTGGCGCGGCGGCCGCGGACGGCGCCGGCGGCACCAGCGTGCGCACCACGACCGGGCTGAGCCGGGCCATCGTGTCCTCCTTCAACCGACCGTGCTTCACCTGACCGTGCTTCACCTGACAACGCCTCAGCTGACCACGTCGACCAGCGCGCCGACGCCGACGGCGGCGACGTCGAGCAGCTTGCCCAGCAGCGACGGCAGCGGCAGGTGGGCCAGGGTGAGCTGGACGTCGATCACCTCACGCTTGGCGGCGCTGACCGAGAACGACAAGCTCTGCACCTGGATGTCGGTGCGGATGGTCAGCGTGGTGACCAGGATCAGCCCACCCACCTTGCCGCCGGTGAAGGCACCCAGCGCCGACCCGCGCTTGCTGGCCTCCGCGAGCTGCTCCAGGCCGAGCTTCCAGGCGAACCGCTCGGGGCCGACCAGGGACGCGGTCATCGTGATGGTGTCGTCGTGCACCTGGGCCACCGCCCGGTGACCGGTGGATCCGACCGGGGGGAGCTGGTAGCTCTCGCTGATCGACATGGCGCCGACCACCCACAGCGGGATCACCAGCACCCCGTCGGACAGGATCGCCGACGGCACCCGGCCGTAGGTCACGAAGCTCGACTCGGGCATGTCCGGTCACCTCGTCCCCGAGGTCGGGGCGTCGCCCCAGAACGACCCCGGCGGCAGGTCGTTCTGGGTGACCCGCCAGTGGCCGTCCGGCTGGACCTCGATCACGAACAGCAGCGGCACCCCGCTGGGCTGGTCGAGGTCGTACGTCACCCGGTGCAGCACGTCGACGAACTCGAAGGACCCGTCCCGCAGCGGGACCGCCAGCCGCCGGCCCTCCGCGCGGACGGTCACCTCCGGGTCGGCGACCACGGTGGCGGCCACCCGCAGGGCCTCCTCGATGATCCGGTTCTGGGCGGTCTGGTTGACCCCCTCCGGGGCCAGCATCAAGCCGGCGAACAGCTCGCCGCCGAAGCCCGGCCCGACCAGGTGCGCCCGCTCCCAGCCCTCGACGGCTGCGGCCAGCCGGCTGGCCAGCCAGGGCGGGTTGGTGGGCAGCGCGCGGATCTGCTCCGGGGTCAGGGCCAGCGCCTCCAGGCCGATGCCGGGCAGGTCCCGGGCCAGCGGGGCGCCCAGGCCGCCGGAGGCGGTCACGTCGAGCGGCGCGAACTCCAGCGCGTCGAACAGGTGCGACGGCGATGCGGTGGCGGTGAGCGCGGCGACCCGCCGACGCGCCGCGACAGCGAGTGCCCCCGGGGCCAGCGCGGCCTCCGCGGCCGGGGGCACCGGCCGGGTCGGCGGGATCCGCTCGCTGCCGCCGTGCAGCACCTCGAACCGGCGGCCGAACGACCGAAGCACCTCGTTGGCCCGATGCACCACCTCGCGCAGGGCGGTCGCCTCCGCCTGGCTGACCGGGACGCCGGGTCGCCGGCCGGACCGGAACGCGGTCACCGCGTCGTCCAGCCGGCGCATCTCCGCCACCAGCAGCGGGTGGTCCGGCCAGCCCAGCGGGACGGCGTGGCGGGACTCCGGCTCGAAGGTCAGGCCGCGGCTCCACGCCTCCCGCAGCTGGTGCGCCCATTCCAGCGCGTCGCGGGTGGTGGCCGCCGCGGCGCGGGCCTGCTCCTCAGGACTGAGTGCCGCCACCCGGCCACCGCGTTGTCCCGGCGGGGGAGTCGATGGGCCGCCCGCAGCCGGGCTCGCGGCCGGTGTGGCCGCGCGTCCGGTCGCCACCGTCCCAGTCGCCGCAGCACCTGCGCGGGTGCCGGTTCCCGCCGCCCGGCCACGCGGTCGCGATGCCCTACCGGCGGTCGCGGCGGCGGGCGCCGGTAGGGCATCGAACGCCTCCCGCAACACGGCCGCCGCCGTCTCGGGCAGCTCGCCGCGGTCCAGGTCGTGACGGACGGCCTCCTCGAAGTTCTGCAGCTGCTCCATGGCGTCGGCTAGGACGTGCAGGTCGGCCTGGCGCTGCGCGGTCTGGCGGGTGGCCCGGCCACCGGCGCGCAGGTCCTCGACGTCGTCCAGCAGCCGGGCCAGCGACTCCTTCAGCCGGCTGAGCGTGCCCGCGACCCGGCTCTCGTGGTGGTGCGCCAAGGCGAGCACGACACGCTCGGCCAGCGCCTCCACCCGCAGCACCGCTGGGCGCTGCCCGGAGACGATGTCGAGCGCCCGCTGCAGCGCCTCCAGGGTGGCGGCGTGCTCGCGGGCGGCGCGGCTCAGGGCACCGGAGAGCAGCCCGGGGGTGATAGTCATCGTTCCCCATCGTCCGCTGGTGCCCCGCCCACCACCGGTCCACCCGCCACGGGGCCGCCCGGCGCCGTCCGCGGGGCCGGTGCCGGCAGGCCGGCGGCGAGCGGGCCGAGGGCCGCGTCGACCTCGGCCAAGGTGCCGTGGTCGACGGCCTGCTGGCGGATCCAGGGCACCAGCACCGGGGTGATCAGCCGGGGCAGGACCAGGGACATCACGGCCAGCACCGCAGTGTCGGTGACCGCCTGGCGCACCGCCTGCGCCAGCACCTGCTCGGTGCCAGCACCTGCTCGGTCATGCCGCGCAGCACCTCGCGGCGGCCGCTGCGCGCGACCGACCGGGCTCCCGCCGCCAGGCCCGCCCGCTCGGCGACCCGCAGGCCGTGCTGGGCGCTGGCCACGATGGCCCGGGCGCCGCGCCCGACCGCGACCACGTCGAACACGCTGAAGGCGACGCTCAGGGCGGCCATGAGCTGCGCGACCTGTACCTCCTGCCAGCGCTGGAACAGCTCCGGGTCCTCCAGCGCCCGGTACAGGTCCCTCTGGCGGTCGGCCTCGGCGAGATCACCAGCGGTCAGCGCCAGGCCGGCCAGGCCGGTGATCGCTCCGGCGGCGACAGCGCCCAGCGGAGCGCAGAGCAGGCCGAGCACAATGATCCCCGCGGTGGAGGCGATGACCAGCAGGTCGTCGAGGGCGGCCTTGCGGCCCACCGCCCGGTTGATCCCCAGCACGTAGAGACGGTCGTTGCGGGCCGCGGTGCGAAGCTGCTCGTCCGCCAACGCGTGGATGCCCTGCAGCTGGAAACGCAGCCCGCGCCGGTCGGCGCCGCCCTCGCGCCAGACGTACTGCGAGGCCGCCACGGCGAAGTAGGCGCCCTCCGCCGGGTCGGATGCCTGCGCCAGCATCCGGGCGTTCGCCTCGGACATCTGGGTGAGCAGGCTCCGCAGGTGTTCCTCGACGAACGCCGGTTCGCGCTGGGCCCGGGCGTACAGCGGCTCCAGGTCCCCGATCTGCAGGAACAGCGGGTCGACCTGGTTGACCACCGCCCGCCGCAGGTTGATCTCGGCGTCCAGGTCGGCGGCGGTCCAGACCCGGTCCCGGAACCGCACCACCCGGTCACCGCCGCGGCGTTCGATGAGGGCGTCACCGGCGACGGCCAGCACTCGTGGCGGGACGGACCGGATCGGCGCCGGCAGCTCGACGAACATCATCCCGTCGCCCGCTGGGATCGTCTGGCTGACCGACAGGACGTCGCGGACCGAGCCGGTGACGAGCACGGCCTCGGAGTGCGTGATCGCGTGCCGCAGTGTGGTCACCACCACGACCGACTCGCCGAGGATGGCCAGGGTGGACGAGAAGGCCGCCGCGGTGGCGTCGAAGCCGGCGCCGCGGCGCCCGTCGATGCCGTGGCGGGAGGAGCGGAGCTGCTGTAGCAGCAGCACCCGGCAGGTCTCGGCGTAGAGCAGGGTGAACGCGTCGAGCAGGGACTCCGACAGCTCCGACCAGAAGCGCCAGGCCCAGCCACCGGCGTACGGCTCGCCGCCGGGGCGCACCTTCACCAGCCGGAGGTTCTCCGGTTCCTGGTAGGCGGCCATCAGGTCGTCGGCGAACCGGTGCAGGTCGGTGGCGATACCGGCGAGCGTCCACAGCGCCGCGAACTCCGGGGTGCTGCCAGGCCGAACGTCGAGGTAGCCGTTGTTGCCGCGGCCGTCGTGGCGGACGCTGACCTGGGTGGTGGCGGTGCTGCGGACACCCTCCATGCCGACCGTGTGCGCCCGCACCGCGATCATCGTCGCGCAGTTCAGCGCGAACCGGCCGAGGTAGTGGCACTCCCCCACCCGCAGCCGGGCGGCGAGGTCGCGCATCCGGGCCAGCAGGCCCTGGACGCCGACCAGGTCCTGCGCCGGCGGCTCGGCCAGGAACGGCTCGCAGACCAGCGGCGGCCCGTCGCCCCCGCTGACCGGCCAAGGCCACCCGACGCCGGCCGGCTGGCCCGGCTGGCCACCTGCCCGCTCGCCGGTGCCGGTCCCCGCCCGGGCCGGGTCGCCGTCGCCGGTCCCGGTGCCGCCCGGCCCGGTACCGGCTCCGGCGGTGCCCCCGGACCCGCCCGGGCCACCCGGACCACCAGGTCCGCCGGCTGGCTCCGGGCCACCAGGCGCTCCCGCCCCAGGCGCGCCGCCGGCCGGGGTGACGACGATGACATCGTCGTCGAGCTGGTAGGTCTCTGACAGTGGGACCAGGTCGAGCTCCATCCCGGGCAGCGCCCAGTCTGGCTGGCTGACCATCTCGACCAGGTCCCGCCGGCCGCCGGGGCCGGTGAGCAGCAGGTAGCAGGCCAGGCGGGCGGCCCGGCCGACGGCGGTGTCCAGCGCGCGGTCCACCAGGTCGGTGATGGCCGCGGCGTGGTCCGCGGCGCTCTGCCCGGGTAGCCGGGGGTGTGCCTGCTCGGCGGCCCGCCGCCAGGACTCGGCGTAGAAGTCGGTGACCACCGTCCGGGCCTGCGTCGCGCTGCCCTGCCAGCGCAGCCGGTACACCACTCCCGGGTCGAAGCTGAGCGGTTCACCCTCGCGCTGGCCGAAGCGGGGGAAGCGGAACCGGCCGAGCGGGAAGGACGACTCCACCCGTTGCTCGCCCGGGTGGACCGCCCCGATCTCGTAAGCCCCGGACGGGCCAAGGAACAGCACGCCGACCAGCCCAGACGCCGACGGCGCCACCGACGAGACCCGGACCGCCCGCAGCGCCGTCCGCACGTAGTTCTCGGCCGTCACCGGCGACCAGACGGTGGTCGACTCGGTCCGCCCCGGCGGGCTCGCCGCGGCCCCGGGCTCGCCGCCGCCGTCGTCGTCGAGGACCTCGACCGCCGCGTCGCCGCCCTGGTAGGAGGGGATGACGTAGCTCCGCAACGGCCGGCTGAACCGGGCGGTGTCCACCGCCTCACCGACCGGCGGCTGCGCCGCGGATGTGCGGCGCAGCACCCCGTCGGACACCCCGGCGGCGGCCACCGCCCGACCGATCGCCCCGGCCACCACACGTTCCACGGCGGCCCGCTGGTCTTCGGTGAGCCCGGACGCCGCCGCGCCGGCCCAGCTGATCTCTGCGGGCAGCACGCGCACGCCCATCCCGTCCGGCAGGCCGTCGAGCACCCGGCCGCGGCTGGCCCGCACCGCCCGGGTCACGCCGGCCTCGACGGCGTCCGCCAGCAGGTCGGCGTCGGTCAGCCGGGTGGCGTCGACGACAAGCCGGACGGGGTGCACGACGCGGGTGGTCATCAGTCCCGCAGCCCGCGCACGATGTGCCGCGCGGCCAGCTTCGCGATGGCCTCGACGTCCGGCGCCTGCGCCTCGCGCACCTCGATCACGACCGGGAAGTGGTACTCGACGACCGCGCGCGGGTCGGCCGCGGCCGGTTCCAGCTCGGCCTCGCTGCCGGCGGCGGGAAGCACCAGCTCGCCGGCGTGGACGAGGGCGATCCCGGTCTGGCGGACCCGGACGGCACCGGGGCGTGCATCCTCGGCCACGCCGTCACCGGACTGTCGCGGACTCGCCGGACTTGGGCTCGACCGTCGCCGAGAGGCTGAAGCCGGAGAACACCGACGAGGGGGCGCCGGCGATCGGGGCGGCGGAGGTGATGACGCAGTCGCTGATCACGATCTTGGTGAATGACCAGTCCGCGCCGTGCTCGGTCTCCTGCAGGATGATGTCGAACCGCGCGCCCGCCAGGGCCAGCGCCGTAAGCTGCGCCGCGGAGTCCCCGATCGCCTTCACCGAAAGGGAGAACGTGATGGTGGACGGGGTGTAGACCACCCCGATGTGCGTCTCCTCGATGGAGTTGAGCACCTCCGCGCCGAGAGTGAAGGTCGGCGAGAAGGAGTCCACTGGGACGATCTTGTGAACGCCGTCGGTGTTCTGCCAGGAGACGGCGAGCCGAGATCTCCAGTCGGGCATGACATGTCCCCTTCCGTTGAGCGGCGATGACGTCAGAAGGTCGGCGCGAGGGTGACGACGATCCGGTGGGTGGCCGGGCCGAGCACGACCTCCAGCGCGACATCCACCGCGCGGTTGGCCCGGGCCTGGGCGACGAGCGCCTGGTCGGCCGCCGAGCGGGATTCTTCCGGCAAGGTCAGGATGTCCAGGACCGGGATGCCGATGCGGAAGCCGTCGATGGCCGACGAGCGTTGCAGCGGCCCGAGGATGCCCTCGATCCGGGCCTTGAGCAGGATCAGCCCGGACCGGGTGATCCGGGCGTCGCCCACCAGGCCGATCAGCCCGGCCTTGAGCCGGAAGTCGATGTCGTCCAAGGTCCGGACGGTGTCGATGAACAGCTGCGTGGCGTCGGTGGTGAAGCAGCGATCCTCCGCGAAGTGCAGGCCATCCCCCACGATGAGCGCCGGATCGATGACCGGGATGATCCCGGCCTCGGACAGCTCTCGGATCTCGCCTGGGCTGTACTGCCCGGCCAGCGGCATCTGGATGCCGCGGACCCGCTTGAGCACGACGGACACCTGCGGCGGGTACCCGGCGATCGCGGCCGCCGCCGCGGCGGCCACGTCCCCGGTCGCGCCGCGGGCGGCGACCACCACCATCCGGCTGGAGTCGCTGCGCAGCGGGGTCAACAGGTCGACCAGGTCATCGACGTAGGTCGCGCTACGCGGCCGGGCCGGGTCGACCATGGCGACACCGATCCGCTTGTTGCCCTCGGCGGACATCGACTCCACATGCGCCTTCAGCGCGTGCAGACCGGTCGCCGCCTCGGCGCCAGCCGGCGCTCCGACGGCCGTGGTCCCGGCCAGGACCACGAAGGTGACGTCGTCGGCGGCATCCAGCGAGGCCAGCGCTTCGGCGAGCGCCGTGCCCGCCGCACGGACGCCGTAGACCGTGCTCGGCTTGGGGTCCTGCAGAAGCGCGACCCGCAGCGCCTCGTACAGCGGGTTCGCCTCCACCACGCCGCCCTGGATGCTGGAGAACAGGGTGCCGGCGTCGGCCAGGGAGCTGACGAGTCGCGGGGTGTTCACCGCCGCCGTCCCGCCGCGGGGGCCGTCCGGGGTGGCGCCGACCACGGCGAGCATACCCGGTGAGCGCTGGGACACCGGCTGCAACGCCGAGGTGTCGATGCGGACCTCGACGAAGGGGTACGCGGCGGCGACGGGCATGGCTTCCTCCGAGGTCCTAGCTGAGGGTGGCGGTGACGAGGGCGATGCCGTGACGGGCGAGCCAGGACGCCGCGATAGCCCGTCGTGCCGCCCGGAGCTGTTCCGGGGTACCGGCGGTTGGGCCGGGCCAGCCGTCGTCGTCGAAGACGGCCTCGGGCAGCAGCCAGACCACGACCACGGCGTGCCGCCGGCGCAGGTGCGGTTCCGCCTTGGGTTCGCCGCCGGCGTCCACCACCCGCTGGCGGACGACGGCGCTCTCGCGCAGCAGAGCGGCGATGCCGCTCCCGGCGCCGCGGGCCAGGATCGGTGCGGTGACCGGCAGCCGGCGCACGACGGTGGCGGTGCCGGCGGGGTCGGCGAACGCCACCCGCACCTGGCCGGTGGCGACGTCCCCGGCGGGCCCACCGGGCGGCCCACCGGCTGGCCCACCGGATAGCCACTGCGACGTGACGGCGGTGACCGGCTCGCCCGCCGGCCGGTACCAGGCCACCACGGCGCCCCGCCACAGGGCGGTCACCCGCGGGACGGCGGCGTCGACCAGGCCAGCGGCCAGCAGGTCAACCTCGTAGGGGACCGGGTCCTCCAGCCGCCGGACCATCCCATGCAATCGGACCGACCCAGCGAGGTCCACGACCAGCTCGACGCTGTCGAAGACGGCCGAGTAGGGGCCCTCGAACTCGGGATGGTCGTAGCCGGCGGCAGCGACGGCGGCCAGCGCGGCCTGGTCGAACAACGCGGCGCGGGAGGCCTCGTCCGCCAGCCGCACGAGAGCGGCGTCCTCGAAGTCCACACCGCCTCCCCAACAGCCTTGTCGAGTGCAGCCTTGTCGATCTCCCGGCGGTCACCGGGACCTCGTCCTGATCGCGCAGAATACGCGAGCGTTTCGGGGGCGTCCGCCGAACAGGGGAACTCCGCGGTCGCGGTGCGCGACGGAGGTGACTGCTCCGCACCGGACCCGTCCTCAGTCCGCCGCCCGGTCGGCCCTTCTCGCGATCTTGGGATCAATCCGGCGCAGCAACAGCGCGGTGACCAGGATGCTCACGACCCCGACGGCGAGGCCGCCGGCGATGTCGGTGAGGTACAAGCCACCGGGCCCGATCCACGATCGCCAGCCAGCTCTACAATGCCAAGGAGCCGATGACGCTGTTCGAGCTGCAGGCGTGGCTCGGCCACCGGTCGCCGCAGTCGACGCAGTTCTACGCGAAGATCAGCCCGGCCACGCTGACTCGGGCCTACGACGACGCGGGATACTTCTCCCGCAACATGCGGACGGTCGAGGTCCTCGTCGACCGCGACGCCGTCGCCTCCGGGGCCGCCGCAGCCGGCGAGCCCTGGCAGCACTACGACCTCGGCCACGGCTACTGCACCTACACCTTCTTCGAGCAGTGCCCGCACCGCATGGCCTGCGCCAAATGTGACTTTTATACCCCGAAGGGCTCCAGCAAGGCACAGATCCTGGAGGCCAAGGAGAACCTGCAGAAGATGCGGGCGATGATCCCGCTCACCGAGGACGAGCAGGCCGCCATTGACGACGGCAGCGCCGCCCTCGACCGGCTGCTGGAACGGCTCGCCGGCATCCCCACATCGGCCGGGCGGCCGACACCCCGACAACTCGATCTCCCGGCCCGCGCCACCATCCTCCCGATCGTCGGTGTCCACCAAAGCCCGGGAGGGTCGATTTGACAACTCTGATTCCACAGAAAGACCAAGCGGATCATGCACCAGATGCACGGCCGCGCCGGCTTCCCGCTCCTCCGCCACCGGATCCTCCTTGGCTAACGCACAGTCACCGCC